>NCJS01000165.1 GCA_002279005.1 Idiomarina sp. 34-48-12
TTTGAAGGTCAATTTAAACCGATTTGAACGGCAATGAGGGATACTTATGACAACCACGAATAAAGTCGATCGCGCACTCTTCGATGACGTAATGGTACCTAATTATAATCCGGCAAAAATGATCCCGGTAAAAGGTGAAGGCTCACGCGTATGGGACCAAGAAGGGAAAGAGTACGTCGATTTCGCTGGCGGTATTGCCGTGAACTGTTTAGGTCATTGTCACCCAGCCATGGTGAAGGCGTTAACCGAACAAGGCAATAAGCTTTGGCATTTAAGTAACGTATTCACGAACGAGCCAGCGATTCGTTTGGCAAAAAAATTAACTGACGCAACCTTTGCTGACCGCGTCTATTTTGCGAACTCTGGTGCTGAAGCGAACGAAGCAGCCTTGAAATTAGCACGTCGCTGGGCGCTCGATAAATTCGGTGGCGAAAAGAACCAAATTATTGCCTTCAACAAAGGTTTCCACGGTCGTACTTTCTTTACCGTAACGGTTGGTGGACAGCCAGCTTATTCAGATGGCTTTGGCCCTAAACCAGGTGCTGTTGAGCATGTTGATTACAACGATTTAGCCGCTCTTGAGAAATTGATGTCAGAGCAAACCTGTGCGGTCATGATGGAGCCGTTGCAAGGTGAAGGTGGCGTGATTAGCCCCGATGTCGATTTCGTGAAAGGCGTGCGCGCATTGTGCGACAAATACAACGCACTGTTGATTTTTGATGAAGTTCAAACTGGCTTTGGTCGTACTGGTAGTTTATATGCTTATCAACAACTTGGTGTAGCGCCAGATATTCTGTCAACAGCGAAAGCGCTTGGCGGTGGTTTCCCAATCGGCGCCATGTTAACCACAACAGAAATCGCGCAACACTTGAAGCCAGGTACGCACGGTAGTACCTACGGCGGCAACCCATTGGCATGTGCTGTTGCTGAAGCGGTGTTTGACGTGGTTCATACCAATGACGTGCTTGAAGGCGTTAAGAAGCGCGAGCAGTTGTTCAAAGACGCGCTGCAGAAAATCAACGACAAATACAACGTGTTCAAAGACATTCGTGGCAAAGGCTTGTTATTGGGTGCTGAGTTAACCGAACAATTTGAAGGTAAAGCACGCGATTTCTTAAACGCAGCGGCTGACGAAGGCACGATGGTATTAGTTGCGGGTCCAAGCGTGATTCGTTTTACGCCGTCGTTGATCATTCCAGAGCAAGATATTGTTGAAGGTTTGGCGCGATTTGAACGAGCTGTAGCTAAGCTTGCTGGTTAATTGAAGCGGAGACACGCTATGTTAGTGGTGCGTCCGATTACGCCGCAGGATTATGCGGCGCTTTACACCTGTGCAGTTGAGTCTGGACATGGTTTCACGTCGCTGCCTGTTGACGAGGCATTACTGCGTCGTCGCATTGCTCGCGCACAAGAAGCGTTTGCGCGTGAGCAAGTGAGTGAACCGGGTGAAGAAGGCTATCTCTTTGTCATGGAGGATACGGACACCGGTGAGGTTGTCGGTTGCAGTGGTATTGAGGCCGCAGTTGGTCTTACCGATGCCTTCTATCACTATCACGTTGGCAAGGTTGTCCATCATTCTAAAGAGTTGGATATCTACAATGTGCTCGAAACATTGACACTATGTAACGATTACACCGGCGTCAGTGAATTATGCACACTGTTTTTACGCGAGCCATTTCGCAAGAATATGAATGGTCGAGTTCTGTCGCGCTTCCGCATGTTATTTATGGCGGAGTTTCGTAACCGTTTTAGTGATATCGCGATTGCCGAAATGCGTGGCGTATCAGATGAAAATGGTGAATCACCATTTTGGGGCTGGCTGCAGAAAAACTTTTTCTCGATGGATTTCACTCAGGCCGATTATCTCACGGGTATCGGCGAGAAAACCTTTGTCTATGAATTGATGCCGAAGCTTCCGATTTACGTGCAACTACTGCCACCAGAAGCACAAGCTGTTATTGGTCAAGTTCACGATAACACACGCCCAGCTTTGCGTATGTTGCAAAGCGAAGGCTTCCGTAACCGTGGTTACATCGACATCTTTGATGCCGGTCCAACTGTCGAAGCAGAAGTGTGTAATATTAAGAGTGTTAGAGACAGTAAGCGCTTACCAGTGACCATCGGAACGGTTGCTGACGATAAGCCTCGATTTATTGTATGTAATACGAATGTCGCTGAATTTCGTGCCATTCAAGCACAACTTGATGATCAGCACGAACACGTCATTATTGATGCCGAAGCGGCGGCTGCGCTGCGTGTGCAAGAAGGCGATTACGTTCGATTTGTCACATTGACAGGAGCAAACTAATGTCTGAACAGAATTTATATATCAATGGCAACTGGGTTGCCGGTGAAGGCGAGTTATTTAAATCAATTAACCCAGCGCGCAACGAAGTGATTTGGGAAGCCAAGGCAGCCACAGATGAACAGGTTGATGCTGCAGTGATGGCTGCGCGCGCAGCGTTTGTTGCATGGGCCGATAAAAGCTTCGATGACCGTTTAGCTATTTGTAAGCGTTTTGCTGAATTATTAGAAGAAAATAAGCAAAAATTTGCCCATATCATTGCTGAAGAAACCGGCAAGCCAGTGTGGGAAACATTGACCGAAGTTGCTGCAATGATTGGTAAAGTCGCTATCTCTGAGCGTGCTTACCACGAACGCACAGGTACCGTAGAGAATGCTATGCCAGGAGCCAAGGCATTCGTACGTCATAAGCCACATGGTGTTGTTGCGGTGTACGGGCCATATAACTTCCCGGGCCACTTACCAAACGGTCATATTGTGCCGTCGTTATTGGCGGGTAATACAGTGATTTTCAA
>NCJS01000049.1 GCA_002279005.1 Idiomarina sp. 34-48-12
ACCAACGCGACCGCGCAACTGGTGCAATTGAGCCAAGCCGAGCCGCTCAGGGTTCTCTATAATCATTAAGCTCGCATTTGGCACATCAACCCCCACTTCAATGACAGTTGTCGCCACCAGTAAATCGAGTTCATGCGCTTTAAATGCCGCCATCACGGCTTCTTTCTCTTGGCTTTTTAAACGACCATGCACCAAGCCAATTCGCAAGTTCGGTAATGCTTCTTGCAATTGCGTTGCCGTATCTTCCGCAGCTTGGCACTGCAATGCCTCTGACTCTTCAATCAACGTACACACCCAATACGCTTGTCGGCCCTGTTCGGTGCACACTTGATGCACGCGCTCAATCACTTGGTCTCGGCGGGTATCAGGAATAGCTACTGTGGTTACTGGCGTGCGTCCTGGTGGTAGCTCGTCAATAATCGATGTTGCTAAGTCGGCATACGCCGTCATGGCTAATGTTCTTGGAATAGGCGTTGCCGTCATGATCAACTGGTGCGGCTGGTAGCCTTGCACAACGCCCTTTTGACGCAATTCTAAGCGTTGGTGCACGCCAAAACGGTGCTGTTCATCAATAATCACCAGCGCTAAGTTGTGATAATTCACATCGGCTTGAAAAAGTGCGTGGGTGCCCACAATAAATTGCACCTCACCGCTGGCTATCACCGCAAGGTTTTCTTGGCGCTCTTTTGTCTTTTGTTTGCCGGCAAGCCAACCCACACGCACACCTAAAGGTTCGAGCCACTGTCGAAACGTCAGTGCATGTTGCTCAGCGAGAATTTCGGTTGGTGCCATCAACGCAACTTGATAGCCCTGCCCGATAGCCGTTAAGGCAGCTAGTGCCGCTACTAAAGTTTTACCCGAACCAACATCGCCTTGCACAAGTCGCATCATCGGAAAGTCGAGTGCTAAGTCATGCTGAATTTCTTGTACAACACGCTGCTGCGCCCCAGTTGGCTTAAATGGAAGTTGCGCTAGAAATTCTTGTTCAAGGTCGGTATTCACATGTAGTGAGCGAGCCTGATGCGCCTGTTTTACTGCGCGTAATTTCAACAGGCTCAACTGATGTGCCAATAACTCTTCAGCGGCTAATCGTGTCTGAGCCGGGTGAGTGCCTTCGGTGAGTTGTTGCAAGCTGACATCAAGTGGCGGGCGATGCAACGTCTTTAATGCTTGCGCTAAACTGATGCCCCCTGGACGTAATTGCTCAGGTAGTAATTCAGGTAGAGCTTGCTCATTTAAATAAGTGAGCGCTTGTTCGCTTATTTTGCGCAGCGTTGCTTGCTGTACCCCTTCAGTTGCAGGGTACACTGGCGTTAATGCTTCTTCGCCTAGCTGCGGTGCCGCACCTTCTAGGATTTTATATTCGGGATGAATCATGTCTGGGCCGTTGATGCCACGTCGCACTTCACCGAATAATTGTAATTGTGTGCCTTGCGCAAACTGCTTCAGTTGCGCGGCTGAGAATTGAAAAAATACTAAATTCAGAACACCGCTTGCGTCACGTACTCGCACCTTGAGCATGCGTCGCCGGCCATAGGCCACTTCGGCTTTTACCACTTCAGCAATCACCGTGGCACTAGTACCAGCCTGCAATGCAGCAATGGGGTAGATTCGCGAGCGATCTTCATAGCGCAGAGGTAAATGCAATAAAACGTCCTGCACGTTCACCAAACCAAGCTTCTCAAGCTTTGCTTGAAGCTTTGGTCCCACGCCTTTTAGCGCGCTTAATGGAATTCGATGCAGGCCGTCTGAAGTCATCGCTTGGCACTCCGAATTTGTTGCCACCAAGTGTCATCGGCTGCAATTTGGCCCTGTTCATCAAGCGCGGGATATGGAATGCCATTGAGGCGGCATAGGCGCGCAAAAATCGGATGCCCGCCCTCAAATAACACACGCTGCCGCTCAGCTTCTGGTAGTGTTGGCCGTTGATAGCACCCTGCAGCTTCACGCTGGCGCTGCGCTTCATACATAATCACCGCCGCCGCAACCGAGACATTCAGAGATTCAGCCATACCAACCATCGGAATAATAATTTGATGGTCTGCCGCAGCAATCGCCTCAGGTGTGACGCCACGACGTTCTTGCCCTAATATAATTGCGGTGGGTTTGGTGTAGTCAACGGTTCGAAAATCAACAGCTTGATCAGACAAGTTGGTCACGAGAATTTGTTTGCCCTCATCACGCAGTTGGTCAATGGCCGGCTGCAAGCCATCATGATGATTAACCTTCACCCACTTTTCGCTACCGACAGCGGCGCCACGTGTCATTCGAAAGTGGCGCTCATACCAAATAGCGTGCACTTCATGCACACCGACGGCATCGGCAGTGCGAACTAAAGCAGCTAGGTTATGATTTTTATGGACACTCTCCAAACACAACGTAAGATCAGGTTGACGCTGATCTAACAGTTGCGAAATACGTGCGAAGCGCTCCGGCGACATGATGATTTCCAACTATTTTTTATTTAGAACTGAGGCAAGTATAACGGCATGCGAGAGTTATCCATAGTATTTCGCCATCATGATTTTTATGTACTGGACAAGCCCTCCGGTGCACCGATGCATGCCAACGATAACGAGCTTAGCGTGGTGCATCAACTGAGCGAGCAGCTTGGTGAACCATTATGGCCGGTGCATCGCTTAGACACGCCAACATCCGGCGCCTTGTTAGTCGCACGTAACCACGACGCTGCCGCTGCTCTCAGCGGTCTCTTCGCTCACCGCGCAATGCAAAAATACTATCTTGCCATTAGCGCCGGCAAGCCAAAGAAAAAGCAGGGATTAATTAGCGGTGATATGCAAAAAGTAAGACGTGGCAACTGGCGTTTACTTCATAGCCAAGAAAATCCAACCCAAACCCGCTTTATCAGTCACTCTCTCAAACCAGGTTATCGCTTCTATGTGCTAAAACCGATCACAGGGCGCACGCATCAGCTACGTGTCGCATTAAAAAGTCTAGGTACCCCTATTTGTGGCGATGAACGCTACGGCGGTGAAGTTGCTGAACATCTTCATTTACATGCCTGGAAATTGCAATTTCACTATGCCGGCGAGAATTTTGATATCACCGTTCCGTGGCCGGCTTACGAACATTTCGCTGACTTACCTGCCGGCATCGAGATATTCTGATTAACTCACACGCTGTACGACCATAATTGTGCTTGGCAATACAACCCTAAAAGCGGCATACTCAATTCATGTTTGTTTTTTAACCTGAAGGTAGTTGCCATGAAACACAGTCTATTAAGTTTAGCGCTCATCACAGCGCTTGGTTCATTTGCTGGTGCAGCAGAAGCTCAGCAGCCGGTAAAAATTGGCGCCGATCTCGAACAGAAAGTCATTGAGTGGCGTCGTGACTTGCACCAACATCCCGAATTAAGTAACCGCGAATTTCGCACAGCAAAAGTCATCACCGAACACCTTAAGAAGCTTGGCTTAGAAGTACAAACTGGCGTTGCACACACTGGTGTTGTCGGTTTACTCAAAGGTGCCAAGCCAGGCCCTACTATTGCACTGCGTGCCGATATGGATGCATTACCAGTCACCGAATTAACCGACGTGCCGTTTGCTTCAAAAGCAATTTCTGAGTACCGCGGTAAAGAAGTTGGCGTTATGCATGCGTGCGGTCATGACTTGCACGTGGCGATGTTGATGGGTGCCGCTGAACAGCTCACAGCAATGCGCGACCAGCTTGCTGGCAACGTGGTCTTTATCTTCCAGCCAGCCGAAGAAGGCGCGCCTGCCGGTGAAGAGGGCGGTGCGGAACTGATGCTCAAAGAAGGCCTATTCAAGCAATACCAGCCAGAAGCGGTGTTTGGTATTCACGTCTGGTCCGCTGGTAATACCGGAGAAATCGGTTATCGTGAAGGGCCTCTAATGGCTTCATCAGACCGTTTCGAAATTAATGTGAAAGGTCGCCAAACTCACGGTTCACGCCCATGGGGCGGGGTTGATCCGATTGTTGCTGCAGGCCAAATTATCAGTAACACCCAAAGCATTGTGTCTCGCCAAGTGGATATCACGAAAGCGCCAGCGGTTGTGAGTTTTGGCATTGTTGAAGGCGGTGTGCGCAACAACATCATTCCTGACGAAGTTTACTTAGAAGGTACGATTCGCAACTTTGATATGGATAACCGCGCGCAAATTTTTGAGAACTTGAAAGCCACCGCAGAGCATACTGCGAAAGCCAGTGGCGCTGAAGCCCATGTGCATATTGATGAGGGTTATCCTGTCACCATCAATGACCCTGAACTCACACGCAAAATGCTGCCAACCATGCAACGCGTTGCCGGTACCGACAATGTGAAAGTGAATGCATTAGTGACCGGCGCTGAAGACTTTTCGTTCTTTGCGCTGGAAGTACCTGGGTTATTCGTGTTCTTAGGGATTACCCCTGAGGGGCAAAACCCTGCCGAAGCACCAAGCAACCACTCGCCTTACTTCTACGCTGACGAGGATGCATTAAAAACGGGTACCGAACTCTATGTGAACTGGGTATTCGATTACGCCAAACTCAAATAAGATAGCTGAGTACTGAGCATAAAAAAGGCCCCGCTGTGAAGTGGGGCCTTGTTCATTGAAGCTTCAAAATCACTTCGATTTCAGCATCTCACGTATGACTTTCTTATCGATTTTACCAACGCTGGTACGTGGAATTTCTTCCACCACTTTCACCGTATCTGGCACGTACCACTTTTCAATGAGGCCTTCATCGATATATTGTTGCATGTGTGCAACAACCGCATCACGATCAACTTTGGCTCCAGCGCGTGCGGTGACAATGGCATGAGGGCGCTCGCCCCATTCATCATCTGGCAACCCAATCACTGCCGCTAACTCAATATCTGGATGCTTACTGATTAAGTTTTCAATATCGAGCGACGAGACCCACTCACCACCCGTTTTAATCACATCTTTGATGCGATCACGAATTTGCAAGGTATAAGAGCTATCGATAGTGCCGACATCACCGGTATGCATCCAGCCATTTGCCCATAGCTCCTGGCTTTTCTCTGGCTCATTTAAATAGCCCTGAGTAAGCCACGGTGTGCGTACGACGACTTCACCCATAGCTTCGCCGTCATGTGGTAAGAAACGACCATTGCTGTCGATAATACGCATGTTGACGAATGGCACCGGACGACCCGTTTTAATTCGCTCGGCGACTTGTTGCTCATGACTGAATTCATCGGCATTTAATGGCATCCAGGTGGTGCTTAACAGCGGGCAGGTCTCTGACATACCGTAGCCAGTATAAATCTGGATACCTCGCTCTAAGGCAGCACTCGCAAGCCCGGCCGTTAGGGCACTACCGCCGATAAGCACTTGCCAACCACTAAAATCAATCGCTTTGGCTTTTTCACTGCTCAGTACCATTTGCAATATGGTCGGTACACAGTGCGAGAACGTTACTTTTTCAGTCACAAATAACTTCAACAGGGTTGCTGGCTCGTAGCGGCCTGGGTACACCTGCTTTAAGCCCATCATCGTTGCTACATAGGGCACACCCCAAGCATGCACGTGAAACATCGGCGTAATTGGCATATATACGCTCGATGCTTGCATCAATTGCATGTTGTCATTCATCGAGGTGGTCGCTGCCAACGCCATGGTGTGTAACACGAGTTGACGGTGCGAGAAGTAAACGCCTTTCGGGTTGCCTGTGGTTCCTGTGGTATAGAACGTGGTGGCAACGGCATTCTCATCAAAATCAGGGAAATCGAAATCGGGCAATGCCCCACGCATCAATTCTTCGTACTCACCCTCTGTACTTAGCGGTGATTCTGGCGGTGTATCTGAGTCACTCAGTTGAATATATTTTTCAACCGTCATCAGCTCGTGTTTCACTTTTGCCAATAGTGGCAAAAAGTCATCGTGTGCCAACACCACTTTGTCTTCAGCATGATTCATGGTGTAGACAATTTGCTCTGGTGCCAAACGTACGTTAACGGTGTGTAATACCGCGCCAATCATCGGAATAGCGAAGAAGCACTCAAGGTAGCGTGGTGTATCCCAATCAAGAACCGCCACCACATCACCGGCCTTCACGCCGGCTTCAGTTAAAACATTAGCAAGCCGGCAAACCCGCTCATTAAACTCTTGGTAGCTGTAGCGTTTGCCATTATTACCACCCACAATTTCATTATTGCCCGCGTAGCGTTGGCTTGAGAGCAGTAACTGCTTAATGAGTAGAGGATATTGATATGCCTCTTCAGTTGGTTTCAGTAGTTTTACCGGCATAATGATTCCTTATTGTTCTGTATTTTTTTGTTACCACTTACGGGTCACTTCATAAATATCGGTACGGCGATCTTTTAAGTTCGTCACCGAACCTTCGTGATGTAAATATCGCAATTCGTCTAAGTTCAGATCAGAAAAAATTAACTGCTCGGTGTTTGGCGTGGTTTCCGCCAAAATCGCATCATATGGGAAGGCGAAATCAGACGGCGAGAATACCGCTGACTGAGCATATTGAACATCGAGGCTTTCAACTTGCGGTAAATTACCGACACTGCCACAAGTAACCACGTAACATTCATTTTCAACAGCGCGTGCTTGTGCACAATGGCGCACACGCAAATAAGCGTTTCGGGTATCAGTCCAGAACGGCACAAATAGAATTTCTAAGCCTTCGTTCGCCATCAAGCGACCCAGCTCAGGAAACTCAACGTCGTAACAAATCAAAATACCCACTTTACCGGCGTCCGTATCAAAAACACGCACCTGATCACCGCCCTCAATAACCCAGTCACGCTTTTCGTGCGGGGTAACATGAATTTTGCGTTGTTCTTCAACCGTGCCATCACGACGACAAAGGTAAGAGACGTTATAAATCACATCGTCTTCATTAATTGGCATCGAGCCAGTAATAATATTGACGTTATAGCTCACCGCCATTTGTGACATTTCGCGTTTGAAGCGCTCGGTAAATCCAGCTAGGAAACGAATCGCATCTTTTTGCTGACTCTGATCGGTTAGACCCATTAACGGCGCGTTAAAAAACTCTGGGAAGACCGCGAAGTCACTTTGATAACTTGAAATAGCATCGACGAAATACTCAACTTGGCGAAGCATTTCTTCAACCGAGTCAATTTCACGCATTTGCCACTGAACCGCACCCACACGAACGTTACGGATACGCGAGCCAAGAATATTGTCGGACGGCTCATACAAGAAGTTATTCCATTCCAACAGGGTAGCAAAACCTACTGAACGTTTATCTTCCGGCAAGTACTTACCCAATAAACGTTTGACGGTGAAATCATTTGCTAACTGGAAGGTCAGAATGGGGTCATAAATTTCGCGGCGGTGTACGGCCTCAATATATTGCCCCGGTGTCATTTCATCAGCGTATTTGTGGAAGTTGACGATACGACCGCCCGCAAGAATCGCCTTCAGGTTAGACTGCCGACAAAGCTCTTTGCGCGCATCGTACAAGCGACGACCAAGACGATAGCCGCGATAATCTGGGTGAATTAATACATCCAATCCATAAATCGCATCGCCCTTGCGATCATTGAGAATATTCTCACGCGCATCCATCAAGTCGTCATAAGTATGCGGGTTACTAAAGCGAGCGTATTTCACCTTCACCGTCAGAGCAACGCCAACAAGTTGCCCATTGTCTTCAAGACAAATCTGCCCCTCTGGAAATTCTTGAACCAATTTTAAAATGGTATGCTCACCCCATGCCCCACCAATATCGGGATAAACCTTATCCATCAAGGCTTTTAATTGAGGGTAATCTTCTTTGCGAAGATTACGTAACTGTAAATGAAGTTCATCCGGGCTCATAGACATCCTTTGTGGTTCTGTGTACAACTTCAATTAAAGGTAAGCGTTCTGCGCGATGCTTGCAACGTCAAGATAAGACATATAAACTTCTGGACGTCTAAATAACAACATTACTGAAGCAAGGAATTTTATGACACAGCCAGCCAGTGCCAAGGCGCTTTTGCCACTTGGTTTATTTCTTACGCTGTTCCTTGGCACCGGGATCTACTTCCAACTATCAGGTGTCGATTATGCGTTTTATCAACTCGCCAGCCCAGTTGCGATATTGCCCGCCATTATTCTGGGCGTCATTTTAAGTAAGCAAGCTTTCGAAGAGCGCATCGATACTTTCGTATCGGGCGTTGGTGAGCGCAACATTGTCACCATGTGCATGATTTATTTGCTCGCCGGCGCATTCTCAACCGTGGCTGCGGCAACCGGCGGCGTCGATGCCATGGTCGCACTTGGCTTAAACGTCATTCCACCGCAATTCTTATTGCCGGGCTTATTCATTATCGCTGCCGTGGTTTCAACTGCAATGGGCACCTCGATGGGAACCCTCGCCGCATTAGCACCGGTGGCCTTAGGCTTAGGTCAAGCGGCAGAAATCGATTTAGCCTTATTAGCCGGCGTACTCGTGAGCGGCGCCATGTTCGGCGACAATTTATCATTTATTTCAGACACCACCATTGCGGCAACACGCACGCAAGGCTGTGAAATGAGCGATAAATTCAAAGCGAACTTGAAAATTGCCTTACCGGCAGCTGCTATCACGCTCATTTGGCTGTTCACCTTTGATACCGGCGCGGTGCCACCGAAGATTCCAGATGCGAATTTGTGGCTTAGCCTACCGTACTTCTTCATCATTGTGTTGGCTGTACTTGGTTTGAACGTATTCGCTGTGCTCACCTTAGGGATTATTCTCGCCGCGGCGTTCGGTATGGTCACGGTTGGTTACGAATGGGTCGCTTTTAGCAAAGACATCTATGAAGGCTTCACTAGCATGCAGGAAATCTTCTTGCTGTCGTTACTGATTGGTGGCTTGTCTGCGTTAATTCGCCAGCAGGGTGGTCTGCAGTTTCTTGCCAACACGGTCAGTAGCATTACCAGCCGCTTGTTTAAACACAAGCAACAGCGCGCAGCCTTTGGTGTTGCCGCATTAACCGGTTTGACCAACTTTGCAGTGGCTAACAATACAGTTACCATTTTGCTTTCTGGTGAAGTTAGCAAGCGCTTAGCTGAGGAAGGCAACTTAGCCCCACGTCAAAGTGCGAGCTTGCTGGATATTTTTGCTTGTGTGGTGCAGGGTGCGTTGCCTTATGGTGCGCAAGCACTACTGATGGGCGCCAGCTTTGGTTTGTCACCGCTGGATGTCAGCATTCACACTGGCTATTGCTTTATTCTTGGGGCTGTATCGATTGCGATGATCATCTGGCGCAAGCCGTTAGAGGCTCGCACCAGTGAAGCCGTGGCTTAATTGGTGCTTGGCAGCTCCATCACGCCATCAATTTCAATTTGCGCGCCCTTCGGCAACGCTTTTACGCCGATTGCGGCGCGCGCAGGATATGGCTGGGCAAAAAACTCAGCCATCACTTCGTTTACAATTGGAAAGTTGCCTAAGTCAGTCAAATAGATTTGTACTTTGACCATATCTTGCAACTCACCACCTGCCGCTTCACAAACTGCGCTTAAATTTTTAAATACTTGCACCGCTTGTGCACGAAACTCTTCACTTACGAATTCCATGGTTTCAGGAACTAATGGAATTTGACCTGATAGATAGACCGTTGTGCCAATTTTTACCGCTTGTGAGTACGTGCCAATGGCTGCTGGTGCTTTTTCGGTACTAATAATTACTTTTGACATGTTTACTTCCTTAACCGCCAAACCCGCTGCACATTCGGCATTTTCCGAATATGGCGAATCACATCGGCGAGCTGTTTCCTATCTCGCACACTAAGTGCGATATCAATGTAATAAATATTGGCGTCTAACTCTTCAGTTTTCAGGCCATGAATATTGCAGCCTGTTGCCGAGATTGATGCCGTAAGTTTAGCCAAAGCGCCTTGATGGTTAACAATTTCCACCCGCACTTCAGTAGTAAATTCTGCCTCGGTATTTGCTTCCCACTGCACAGGGAAATAACGCCCCGGCTCTTCTTCATGGCCACGCACGTTCTTACATTCTTTACGGTGCACGACTAAACCTTTACCCGGGCTCACATGCGCAATAATGTCATCACCAGGAATGGGGCGACAACATTTTGCAAAGCTGACTAGCAAGCCTTCGGCACCACGAATGGCTAACGTGGTTTTCGGCTGAACAGTTGCATCTTGTTCGTCTTTAAGCTGCGACAGCTCGCCCAGCAAGCGCTTGGCGATAGCAATCGACATCATGTTGCCTAAGCCAATCTCACGTAACAAAGCCGGCACATCGTTAAGCTTCACTTCTTTCAACACACGCGCAAAATCTGCTTTCGGAATTTCGTCATAATTAATTGGGCCAAGCGCCGCTCGTAACAAGCGCTCACCTAACTGTTCGGCTTCACGTGATTCTTGCCCTTTGAGGTACTGACGAATTTTAGCTCGTGCTTTACCGGTTACCGCAAAATTTAACCAGGCAATATTCGGACGCGAACCCGGCGCAGTTTTAATTTCCACCGTCTGTCCGGTTTCAAGTGGCTTCGATAATGACGACACCTTGTGGTTTATGCGCGCGCCAATACAGGTGTTACCAATATCGGTGTGTACTGCATATGCGAAATCAACCGGCGTCGCGCCTTGAGGCAGTTCAATGATGCGTCCTTCCGGAGTGAAGACGTAAATCTCTTCCGGGAATAACTCAGATTTTACGTTTTCAATAAACTCAAACGCGTTACCGGTGCTTTGCTGTAACTCAAGCAAACTTTGCATCCAGCGCCGTGCACGCACTTGTGCGGTGGTACCAGTGCTCTCTTCTGTCTTATAAAGCCAGTGCGCTGCAACGCCACGATCCGCCATTAAATTCATTTCTTCAGTGCGGATTTGTACTTCAACCGGAATGCCATGCGGCCCTTTTAAACTGGTATGCAGCGATTGGTAGCCGTTGGATTTCGGAATAGCGATGTAGTCTTTAAATCGAGTTTCGATTGGCTTATACAAATTGTGTAACGCACCAAGTACGCGATAGCAGGTATCAAGTTCATCCACAATCACGCGGAACGCATAGATATCCATCACCTGCTCAAATTTGAGT
>NCJS01000166.1 GCA_002279005.1 Idiomarina sp. 34-48-12
CAAACAACATGGCATACGCGGCTGCTTTAATTGTCCCGAATGAAATCGGAACTAAGCTAAATTTCGGTTCGAAATCATCTGAACCTGACGTGGATTGCCACACATACTGCGGCTCAGGGTAGCCTTCGTACCAGACTTCTTGCCAGATACCACTCCAAGTCACTTCCGGGTGCTCGTTTTCGAGTTTGAAGGTATGTAACTGCTCGCCGCTTTGCATCAACAACGTGTTCGCACGCGGGTCAATAACAACGCGCTCGGCATCTAAGTTGTCAATGTGCGAGAAATAGAGGTCGGCTTCCGACGTTGTGTGGAATACGCCAACTTCGCCAGTCTCAGAGATGCTATAAAAGGTGCGACGGTAGTATTCCGCCACAATGTCGGTAATAGCCGAATTACCTGCTTTGAATTCGCGAATGTATTGGTATTGGCGACCATTTTCTCCCGCAACTTCAAACCACTGTGTGATCAAGCCGTTGCTATGCCCAAACATAATTGAGCTTGAGCCAGCCAATAATTGCATACTGGTGATTTCACCAAAACGGCGACGATCAATTGTCAGTAATTGGCGCTCGCTGACGTTGCCCGTTCTTGAAACATCGTAGACATAAAAGCGATTACCTTGGCGCACAAAAACTTGGCGCAAGTCTGGCGTCACTTTAATGTTGTCGACAGAACCGTTGAGCGGTAGCTCAGAGAATTTAGACTTTAACTCGACGGTACCGGTCAGAAAGCTTTTGCTTGCCTGCAAATAGTTAACGATGATCTTTTGATCGGCCGTTACCGCGGCAAACAGTTGCGACTCACCGTCAAACTCATAAGCTAACTGCGTGAGCGTACGTTGCTCAGGGTCCACTTGAACAAGTTCGCCATCGTTGGCATAACCGATTGCTGGCGTGGTAAAGCGTTGGCCATTCTTAAATTGGCTACGGAATTTAGGCTCAATCACTCGAACCTGGCCGTTTGCCACAGCATAAGCATAACGTTTACTTTGCGGCTGAGTTGCGGCAAATGCGGTCGGTTGCTCTGCGACTTGTTCTGACAACAACACTTGTCCAGGTTGCCAGTCGGTGCCTGGCTTCTGCTTCAATGCGAAGAAGTTTAATTCACCAGAATCACTGAATCGAAAGCCAATTTCCGATTGTTCTTCCATTCCCATCGCCGCGGTTTGCCCCTGGCCTGGTATAGAGAACGACTGCTGGTGTTCGATATCGACACCACGGAAGATCGGTTCAACCACATATAACAAGTAAAAGAAAATCAGTAGCAGTGCAATTAGAACTAAACCGCCGCCGAGAGTAACCCCCCAGCGTGCGGCTTTATCTTTAATCAATCGCACATTACTGGCTCCCAACTCTGCACGTTGTGATGCCGCCATTGCTGCCTCTTTAAGATTAAATGAATACCATAAACTAATTGCAGCATAGTATAGACACGTTCTATGACAGTATTGTTACAGTGTTGTCACATTCCTGACATTTTTCTGTCATGCAACGCTTAAAAGTGAGGCACTGCCTGGCTTTTCGCCGCATAAAATTTCCGGCGCCTGCGTGAATTTTATGTGCGCTAAATTCAGAACCCACATGGCAACTCGTGACTGACCAATGCCACCGCCGATGCACTCTGGTAGAGCGCCGTTGAGTAATTGACGATGCCACGCTTGTTGCAACATGGATTCGCATGATCGAACGTGCACCTGATACTGTAGCGCGGCTGCGTCTACTCGAACTCCCATAGATGATAGCTCAATCGCATCGTTTAGCGCAGTATGCCAAACCAACAAATCGCCGTTTAGTCCGGCATATTCTGTTTCGGTTGCAGTACTCCAATCGTCATAATCCGGCGCGCGATGATCGTGAACGGTTCCATCTGCCAGTTCACCACCAATACCGATGATGAATACCGCTTTATGCAATTTTGTAAATTCAGATTCACGTTGCTTGGGCGTCAGTTGCGGGTACATTTGCCGCAATTGTTCGGAGTTAATAAACACAACTTCGTTGGCTAACTGTGGTTGATCATCGGTGTTAAATTCTAGGTAGAGTTGCCGCAATCCAGAGTAAATTTTCGCAACCGCCGCTTTTAATGTTTCGAGTGTTCGTTCACTGGGAAGAATGACTTGCTCCCAATCCCATTGTTCAACCAGAACACTGTGCCGCTCACTGAGTTGCTCTTCGTCGGCGCGGATGGCTCGCATTTGTGCCACGATGCCCTCACCAACCGGACATTCGTAATGCGCCAACGCACTACGTTTCCATTTCGCTAATGAATGCACAATCTCATACTCTTGTTGCTGTGCACGAACGAACACAGACACAGCTTTCTCATGGCCGCTTAAATTATCCTGTAGGCCAGAGTTTTTCCGCACCATCAGCGGGGCTTGAATTTCGGTTAGGTTGAGCTTTTCACAGAGTAATTCTGTGAAACGTTGTTTGAGTTGAGCGGTTTGTTGTTGGTGCTTGAGCATAGGGCCTCTTTAAACGAAGAACGTTGTTCGTTGTTCGTTATTGGTTATTCGTTAAAGACAAGATAAAATTAAACACGAAAGACAATAATCTCAATACTGTCTATTTAATTTATCTTTTGGTGATGAAATTAATCTTTTAATTGGCTTTTATATTAGATATTGTTTAATTCTGGTGGTGAAAAATGGGTGGGAATTAGATGATCGATGATTTGGATAGAGCGATAATTTCGACGTTGCAGGAAAATGCGCGGGTTTCTTATGCGGAAATCGCAAAAGTTGAAGGGGTGAGTCC
>NCJS01000167.1 GCA_002279005.1 Idiomarina sp. 34-48-12
GAGAGCACTCTTAAACTTCACACGCTTAGTCATACTTCCCTACTCCTATTTGGTGACAAATACAGCGTTTACATTCACTTTGACCGTCAGGCCGTTTTGAAGTTGCACATAAATGTCATCACGATCAATTTCAGTTACTTGGCCAGCCACTGGCGAGTTGCCAGCCTTCACCTGAACTTGTTGACCCACCTTGAGATCAGAACCAGTAACAGCTTGCAAATCAAGTTTAGGAGCCGCTTTCGGTTTATTCGCCGCAGGCTTACCTGCGGTCGGCTTTTTCACCGGGCGCTTCGCTCGCGCTTTACGTGCTTCTTGATTGGCTGGTGTTGCTTTTGGTGCTTTGGCTGCCTGCTCTTTGCGCTTTGCCGCCGCGCGTTCTGCAGCAGCAGCTTTTGATTCAGCTAAAGTTTGCTCAGCATGTTGCTGATGCTCTTCTTCAATAATACCAGCCTCAGCGCCATCGAGATCAACGCGCTTTGCACCAACTTTCACGCTACGCAAGTAACGCCAACTGTTGGTATAGTGCCGTAAAGCGGTACGAAGCCTTGTTTTACTTACCGCTTCATCATTTTCTAAACGGGTGGCTAAATCTTCAAAAATACCAATCTTTAATGGCTGTGCATCGCCTTCAAGTGAAAAACACTGTGGAAACTTTTCGGCAAGATAGGCAATTACTTCTTTGGTATTGGTAATCTTTTTAACGTCAGTCGTCATCTTCATCAAATTCCTGCTGACGTACGTCAGCTAGTTGCTCCATGATATACGCTTGCATCTCTTCGCTGTCGAGCCCAAGTAACTCGGGGTTTTCTATCCACTCGAACAGCACGCGGCGTACAACTTCTTCTAATTGGTCTATGCTGTCATCAGCGTCGCTATAGTCGACAATATAATGCAGCATCTCATTCATTTGATCGGCTGCTGCTTCTTCTTCACCTTCAAAGAAGTGCATGTCACTATAACTGACTAAATAGGCATAAATATCAAACTCACTATACATAATGGCCTTCTGAAGCACTATGCAACGAAAGCATCAGCGCCATTTGAGTTGTTCAATAAAACGGCCTAATTTTGTTAAACCATCGGCATCGGCTTGACTGAAGCGCCCTACTGATGGGCTATCTAGGTCAAATACGCCGACCACTTCACCATCAACGATTAGCGGCACAACCACCTCTGAATTTGACGCTGCATCGCAAGCGATATGACCATCAAAATCATGCACATCAACTACCAGTTGAGTTTCACGGGTTGCTGCAGCTGCGCCACAAACACCGCGTCCAAAAGGTATGCGCAAGCAGGCCACTTTACCTTGAAATGGGCCTAACACCAAGGTTTCCGGTTCGCGCGTTACGTAAAATCCAACCCAATTTACATTTTCAAGCGTCTCGTAAACCAGTGCGGACAAATTACTTAAATTTGCAATGAGGTCTGGCTCACCAGCCGTAATAGCTTTGGCTTGTTCTAATAACAATTCGTAATCAGTGGTATGCATATAAGAAACGCTTATGCCTCGTTTTGATTGTTGAGAGAGAAACTAGCGATAGTATTTTCGCCTTTTAAATCAGCTTTCATATCGCGCTTACTGCGCGTGACGAGCTGACCATCAGCACCAATACGAAAAGCTTCTTCAGAGGGACAATATTTTGCCTGATAAGCCATGACAAGCTGTATACAGTGTTCACGCTGTTGTTCAGATAATTTTTCGCCATCAGGCCACTTACCTAACTCAACGGCTTGTAATAAACGGTCGAACGTTTCTGGAGTAATTGATGAAACCAAGTCGTCAAACTGCATTAATAGCGACTCCTTTTTATAAAAACCAAGCGCACGCGGTTCGCGACGAACCAAACGAGCCCCGCAATCATGAGACCGTAAGAAATTTTTGCCGCCCAAGTTTCTGGTAATGGCTGCTGAATAAAATAATAAGTAAACGCCGCAATGGCGATCAGTAATGCCAACATCGATTGACCGACTATTTTCTCTCGTTTTGCTGCAAGCATTCGTTGCATTTCACGTTCGCGCTCCTCGTTGGACAATCCAGAAAGCTTAAATTCGCAATGCGGACAATGAGTTGCTTTATCTGATACGCGCTTCTTACATGCGGGGCAATCGATTAATGCCATGACGACCTCATTTACTTCAATAATGAATAGGCAATATAAGGGATCTGGTTGGAAATTCAAGCACCACGCGGCTTTTAGATAAATTAAAACCCGCAAAAAGCGGGCTTTAATTTGTTCCTATCAAAAGGTTACTTGCTGTTCTTTTTTGACTGCTCGGCGTCAAAATCTTGCCAGTAAGCTTTGACGGTATCTTTCATTTCACGACGCAACAGCACAATACCCAGTAGGTTTGGTAGCGTCATTAAAACGATGGCAACGTATGATAGCGTCCATACTAACGTGGTATCCGCAAATGAAGCGACAAAGAAGCCAGCGACATAAAGAATACGATATGGCATCACACCGCGTTGCCCGAACAGATAAACTACTGCGCGATCACCGTAGTAAGACCAAGCAATGGCCGTAGAGAAGGCAAATAGCATTAAGCTTATCGGGACAATGTACTCACCAGCAGGCCCTAAAAATCCCATACTAAAGGCTTTGGAGGTTAGTGCCGCAGAGTGAATCAATGAATCACCAACAATCACAATGTCTTCTTTCTTCAACTGCCCTTTTTCGATGCGCAAAACACCTGTGTATGGGTCTTCGCCTGCCACAATAAAGCGCACGTTTTCTGCAACTGAACGCGCATG
>NCJS01000168.1 GCA_002279005.1 Idiomarina sp. 34-48-12
ACGCTCATAATTATTGTCATTCAAGGTCAGACGAGGATTACGTCCATCCATAACGACCCGATTGAAATTCTTATCGGCAATAACCTGTTCGTCCCAGCTCATCTGCTTACTTGGCGAGATAGCGCAGTACATGAGAAGCAAATCCAAGAACCGTATCTGCTCTTCGGTGATACCAACCGGACTAAACGGGTTCACATCTAATGCGCGAACCTCAATATATTCAACACCACCGCGTTCAAGTGCTTGCGTGGGCGTTTCACCGGAACGAGCAACGCGTTTCGGTCGAATAACTGAATAAAACTCGTTTTCGATTTGTAGAATATTATTATTCAACTGGCGATACTCACCGTCTACTTTAACGCCTATTTTGCTAAATCTTGTCGATTCCTTTGTAATCGCTCGGCGCAAACCACTCACATATTCTTCCAGTGTATTGTAAGTAATTTTGAGATCGGCTTGCTCTTTGTTGGTATAACCAAGATCACTCATTCGCAATGACGTTCCGTAGGGGCGGTAAACCGTGCCCTTACCCATAGATGAAAATTCAATATTGTCTTCCGTGTGTTGCAAAAACGACTTACAAATAGCCGGTGATGCGCCAAATAGGTACGGGATCATCCAACAAACACGTTTGTAGTTACGAATTAAATGGAAATATTTTGCCGAAACGAAGTCCTGGTTAAAGGGCTTGTTTTCATGCTGCGCAAGCAGCGCTAAGAGCTCATCCGACAGACTAAAATTAAAGTGAACGCCGGCAATGATCTGCATGCCACCGCCATATCGATACGTCAGGCCTTTGCGATATAACGTCTTCATTTTACCTGTATGTGAACTACCATACTGCGCAATCACAATATCCTCAGCTGAGCCAACAAAGCACGGCATACTCAGCGGCCACAATAGTTCATCGCCTAATTCTTGATAAGTGACTTTGTGAACATCTGACAACTGCTCGAGAGTAACCGCAATATCGCTAGCGACTGGCGTAATAAACTCCATGAGTGTTTCAGCATAATCAGTAGTTATTAGCGGATGTTTGAGCGCTGATCCCAGAGCTTTAGGATGCGGGGTATTAGCTAGTTTACCTTGCTCGGTAATGCGCAAAGTTTCGCGTTCGACACCACGCTGAATACCTCGTAAGGCTTGAACGTGCTCGGGTTTGGCGAGTGTCGCCAACAGTTCGGCAAATTGTGACTGCAAAATATATCCTGCCTTGTATCATCGAGCTAAAAGTTATGGCGAAATATTACTGGTTTATAAACGGTTAGTCTATGTTAGTTGGTGCCTGTTAAACATTGGCAGTGCTTGGCTTGCGTGGCATGATAAGACATTGATAACCGATATGTGTTGATTTGAGGCAGTTGATGCGAGTTTCAGGAAAGATAAAACAGTGGTTAACTAAACACCTGCGCCGCGCTCCTGTGTGCAGCGAAGCGCCTGCCTCTTCGTCAGAATCCACGTCAATTGCTGAACGAGAGCGTGAATTACAGGCCGTGGCAGCTGCCAACCAAGCGAAGAGTGAGTTTCTAGCGAATGTTAGCCACGAAATTCGCACTCCCATCAATGCTATTCTTGGCATGACGCAGTTAAGCTTAAAAACCGATTTAGATGACCAACAGCGTAGCTATTTACGCTCTATTGAAAGCTCATCTCGAATCTTACTTGGTATCGTGAATGATTTGCTCGATTTCGCGAAAATTGAAGCTGGTAAACTGACTATTGAAGCCATTCCGTTCGACCTAGAGGAAGTATTGGCTAATTTGGCCGACATGTTCGCCTATCGAGCATACGACAAAAACTTAGAGTTCATTATTAATTTACCAACCAATATCCCAACACGACTTATTGGCGATCCGCTTCGACTCAACCAAGTGTTAGTTAACTTAGTGAGTAACGCGATAAAATTCACAGAGGACGGAGAAATAGTCGTTGCAGCAACCTTACTTGATATCGATTCTGACAACGTCTATTTGCGGTTGTCGGTAACCGACACCGGTATAGGTATGGACGAAGCGCAACGTGCGCGACTATTCAATGCATTCACCCAAGCGGATGCTTCTACTACGAGACGTTTTGGGGGGACAGGGCTCGGTTTAGCGATTAGCCAACGCATCGTCAAATTAATGAATCAACATGGGCTTGGTGTCATCAGCACATTAGGTCAAGGCTCGACATTTTTTCTCGAAATGCGCTTTCCGTTACAGAAGAATCAAGATGATTCGGGTCGCGCTTCACTCATCAATCGATTACAGCAAAAATCTGTACTGGCGATTGAGGACAATTTAACAACTCGGGAGATGCTTACCGAGTTACTTCGTAGTTATTCCGTGAATGTCTTAAGCTGTCGCACTGCCGAAGAAGCAATTCAGCTGCTGGAACAACATGATTTCGATGCCGTGATTGTCGATTGGCAACTACCGGGCATGAGTGGTTTAGAATTTTGTCAGGAGTTATTGTCCGAAGAGACAAAACCGCCGCGCCTAATTCTCGCTACTAACTATCACGCGAAAGATATGATTGAACAAGCGCGTCAAATTGGTGTTGCAGAATACATTGTTAAACCTTATACCAGCTCAGCGTTATTACGAGTCTTATGCTCGGCTTTGGCCATTTCTGAGCAAACATCGGTAACGGCTAGACCGACCCGCCTTGAAGAAATATGTAGTGCGCCCGTTTTATTGGTTGAAGATAATGATATTAACCAAATGATTGCAAAAGAGATGCTGCAGCAAGCAGGACTGATTGTC
>NCJS01000010.1 GCA_002279005.1 Idiomarina sp. 34-48-12
ACGCTATGAATAAACTGCGGAATCAAAACTAAGGTTATCGCAATCATCACCGTATGCAGGGCTGGTCCTAAAATGGCAATGATAATCAGCGCTAATAATAGTGATGGAATGGATAACACCACATCGAGCAAATGATTCAGCGTCGATGATTGAACCCCGCGACTCATGCCTGCCCAGGCGCCGATTGCGATACCAATGATTGCCGCAACGGCGGTTGCAATTAATGGATAACCAAGACTGTAAACGGCACCACTGAGTACGCGAGAAAGTAGATCGCGCCCTAAGTCATCGGTGCCAAAAAGGAAGCTAATTTCGCCGTTATCGTGCCATGCTGGCGGCTGTGATATTGCGTCGCTGAATTGCGCATCAGGGCTGTAGGGCGCAACAAGGGGCGATAACACCATCAATAACAACATAAAACTAAAAATATAAAACGCCGTTATCGCGAACGGATTGGTATTCATGTGCAACCACAACGAACGCAGCGGCGAAGGTTCACGATACTGATAATAAATACTGCGATTATTCGGCATCGATTTCCTTCCTTACCTGCGGGTAACGCCAAGCGTGCGCGAGGTCGACAAGTACATTCACGAAAAGTATCAAAGAGGCAAGAATCAAAAGCCCTGCTTGAATCACCGGGAAATCACGCTCGTAAATGCTTTTTACCAACCAACTACCAAGCCCCGGCCAATTAAAAATAACTTCCGTGATAACGATATTGGTCATGAGAACACTAAATTGTAGGCCCAACTGACGAATTACCGGCTGTAGCGCATTGGGCAGCGTGTGACGGAACATGATGGTGGCGTCACTTAATCCACGCGCTCGTGCAGCTTTAATGAAGTTCTGCTGTAGCACATCAAGTACCGCGTTGCGCATGATACGTATCAGCATCGTTAGCGGCATTATTGCGAGCACAATAACGGGTACCCACAGGTGGTTTAGTGCATCGGAAAGTGCCGCGGCTTTAAACTCAGTATCACTTAGCCAGATATCAATTAGAATTGAGCCGGTTTGAGTTTCGATGGCATAAAGCGGATTGATTTGTCCGGAGATAGGGCTCCAGCCCAGCTTTACCGCAAATAATAAAATGAATAACTGCGCCAACCAAAATACTGGGATGGAATAGGCACTTAGGCTAATTCCCATAATCACGCGATCAATGGGACCTCGCTGCTGCACCGCTGCATAAACACCTAACGGAATACCAAGTATCATGGCCAATAGCATCGCCAGTAAACCAAGTTCTATCGTCGCGCCGAGTAGCGGTTTAATTTCCGCAAATACAGGCTGCTGCGTTACCAGCGATAATCCCCAATCACCCTGAAATAGATGGCTAACAAACAGACCATATTGGCTGATAATGCCGTTGTCGAAGCCTCGGGCACTATGGGCTTGTTGGTAGGCGAGGGTATCGTTGATCGCAATACCTGTCATATTGGTTAAACTGTCGCCGGGATACCAATAGTTCAACGAAAATATCAGCAGTGACAGCAGCCATAAAGTAACAATTAACAAGACAATTCTGCGTAGACTATAGCGGAGCATCGGTCACCCTCCGCGCGTAGCGGAAATTGATACCACCGTACGGCGGCAGTTCAACCCCTTCAATATCATCTCGGTGAGCTTGAAAACGCAGTGAATTGGCAATGGGGACTAGCGGTGCTTGTTGCATCACAAAGTCTTCAATTGCTTGGTAAAGATGTTTACGCTGGTCCAAATCACTTTCTGTGATGGCATCCACTAACAATTGATCAAATTCAGGATTACACCATTGAGCGCGATTATTGCCTGAACGCGCTGCTGCGCAGCTGAGCGTTGGTCTAAAAAAGTTATCAGGGTCGGCGTTGTCGGCAACCCAACCAATCAGCACGCTATCGTGCTCGCCATTTACGAGGCGTTGCCGAAACGTATTCCATTCGTAACTCACGATGTTGGCTTGAACACCGACTTGAGCTAAGTCAGATTGAATCAGTTCCGCCATACGATGTGCGTTTGGGTTATAGGCGCGTTGCACTGGCATTGCCCAAATGTCCATACTAAAACCGTTTGGGAAACCAGCTTCAGCAAGCAATTCGCGAGCTTTTGCAGGATCATACGGATAGGTTTGCTGCACCGGACTATAGGCCCACGAGGTTTCCGGCAACATACCAGTTGCTAGACGGGCATTGCCATCATAAATGGTCTGTATAATTGCCGGGCGATTGATGGCGTGGGCTAACGCACGTCGAACAACCACATTATCAAATGGCGGATGCTGTGTATTAAACGCCCAAAAAGAGACATTCGGGCTAACTGAACTGCCCACCTGAATTTTTGCATCTTGATCAAGTTGTGATAGCTCATTAACAAGCGGGTAGGGAATAACGTCGCATTCCCCAGTCAGCAATTTCAGCATACGCTTATTCGCATTTGGGGTAATCACGTACACCAACGTTTTAATTTCTGGTTGTTCCCGCCAATACCCTTCATGGGCACTGTAACGAATGACAAAATCTTTGCGAAACATTTCAAATTCAAAAGGCCCCGTGCCAACTGGTAACCGGTCAATTTGTTCAGGATTGCCTTCTGCAATGAGCTGCTGCGCATATTCGGCTGACAATATCACCGCAAAATCAGTGGCTAAATTCGCTAAAAACGAACTATCTGATTGGACGAGATGAAAATCCACAGTGTAGTCATCAATTTTTTCAACTTTTTCGATAAGTTTGATTAAGCCACTTGAACGGAAAAACGGGTAACGGCCGCCATTTACTTGATGGTAGACATGTTGTTGATTCAGCCAGCGCTGAAAGCTAAACAAAACATCGTCAGCATTAAATGTGCGGGTTGGCGTAAACCAGTCGGTATCATGAAACTGAACATTTTCACGCAAATTAAAGCGATAGCGTCGGCCTTGATCGAACGCTTGCCAACCACGAGCCAGCGCTGGGACGAACTGTTGTTGCTTAGCATCGTAGTCAAGTAACCGATCATAAAGCTGTGCCGATGTGGCGTCTACGGTTGTACCCGAAGTCACCAATTGCGGATTAAATATTTCTGGGTTACCTTCTGAGCAGTAGACCAAACCATCTTGATAGACCTCACTGTCAGTTTGTACAGGACCGCAAGCGGCCAGCATTAACGTACCTGACGCTATCATCAATTGTTTGAACATTAACCTTGTCCCTCAAGCAGCGCATACTTCTTCAAGTAGCCACGTAACTGATGATAGGTGAGTCCGAGCAGGTCTGCTGTTTTCTTTTGGTTAAATTGTGCGTACTGTAACGCTCGTTGAATCACTTCGATCTCAAATTCTGCGGTGATTTCTTTGAAATCAATTCCGCCGTTATCGAAGTCAACGCATACACCAACGGCTTCCGAACCTGAATTTGGTACTGAAGGTGGCACACTCCCAGCTTCTTCAGGAGCTTTGCTAGCTGGTGCCGGTGCCTGTGTGTTGGTTTCGCGATGCGCAGCAGCTGCTGGCCGATAAGGGCTATGAAAAGGATCGATCACAATGTCGCTAACCGGGAGATGACCGCTACCGATACGATAAACTGAACGTTCGATGACATTTTTCAATTCCCGAACATTACCAGGCCAGTGGTAATCAAGCAGCGTTTTGCGGGCTTGCTCGGTAAACCCACTGAATAACTCGTAATCTAGTTCACGCGCCATTTGAATGGCGAAATGCTCGGCTAGCACCAAAATATCATCACGGCGCTCGCGTAGTGGCGGCAGCGTAATAACATCAAACGCAAGCCGGTCAAGTAAGTCAGCTCGAAACTCGCCGGATTCAGCAAGGCTTGGGAGGTCTTCATTAGTGGCAGCAATCAGACGGGTGTCGACCCGCACAGTTTTCGTACCACCGACGCGTTCAAACTCGCCGTACTCAATAACGCGTAGAATTTTCTCTTGGACTAACGCAGAGGTATTCGCCAGCTCATCTAAAAATAAGCTACCGCCATCTGCGCGCTCAAAGCGACCTTCATGGCGCTTCTGTGCACCGGTAAACGCACCGGCTTCATGCCCAAATAGCTCACTTTCCAATAAGCTTTCGCTGAGAGCGGCACAGTTCAACTTAATATAGTTCTGTTCCCAACGTTTCGACAAAAAATGTAAGCGGGCGGCAATTAATTCTTTCCCGGTTCCGCGTTCGCCGATAATTAATACAGGTTTATTGAGAGGAGCGATTTGAGAAACTTGCTCAAGAACGGCGAGAAAGCTGTTAGCTTGTCCGATTAAATTATCAGCTTCGCGGAAGCGACTCATGGCTAGCACCACGCTGTTATTATCGTTATTGGTGAATTTGACTAATTATTAGTGTATTTCATAAGCACAGTGCGTCAAATCATTTTTTGCTAAAACCGAAAAAAGTATTGAATTTAAGTGGGTTAGAGCAGTTTTTAAAAGTTGGCACGGTATCTGCATAATATTCCAGCGAACAATAATCAAATTTCTATTGACGCTTTATGAGGACACAAACATGGGTATCTTTACACGTTTTACAGATATCGTAAATTCAAACCTGAACGCTTTATTAGATAAGGCAGAAGATCCTGAAAAAATGGTTCGTCTGATTATCCAGGAAATGGAAGACACATTAGTTGAGGTTCGTTCAACATCAGCTCGTTTAATTGCTGAGAAGAAAGACACTGAACGTCAACTAGCGCGTTTTGAGAAGGAAGTTGCTGAGTGGGAAGCGAAAGCTGAATTAGCGCTTAGCAAAGACCGTGATGACTTAGCGCGCTTAGCACTTGTTGAGAAGCAAAAAGCAGCGACTGATGCACAAAGCTTACAAGCAGATATCACTCGTATTGACGAACACTTGAACCGTTTGGGTGAAGAAGTGGGGCAACTGCAAGAAAAATTGGCAGATGCCAAAGCTCGTCAGAAAACGATTATCATGCGTCAACGCGCGGTTAGCAGCCGTTTAGAAGTTAAAAAACGCATTGATAGTGGCAAAATCGACGATGCAATGTTGCGCTTTGAGCGATTTGAATCAAAAATTGATGACTTAGAGTCGCAAGTTGAAGCTTACGATCTTGGCAAGAAGACCTTGCGTGATGAATTTGCGCAATTAGAAACTGATGACAAGATTACCGACGAGCTTGAGGCTTTAAAAGCCCGCGTTAAGAAAGATAAGACGGATAAAAACGCTTAATTAGCGGAACGTTTACCAAACTAAGATAGCGGGTGTCGCGCTAGGCACCCGAACTTTTTGAACGACGAGAGATGAGAAGCATATGGACATTATAGCCCCACTAATTGGCGCACCGATTATTCTGTTTATGATTTTTGTGGCGCCAATTTGGATCATCATGCATTACCGTAGCCAGCGTAAAATTGGTCAAGGCTTAAGCCAAGACGAATTGCTGCAATTACAGGAGCTAGCGCATCAGGCGGAACGGATGCGTGATCGAATTAAGACCCTAGAATCAATTCTAGATGCGGAGTCACCAAAATGGAGAGACCGCGTATGAACCAGGATAACTGTCAACGCAGAACATTAATGCGCGATAAAGCCAAAGGCAAAATTGCCGGGGTATGCGCAGGTATCGCTGAGTACTTTAATATTGAAGTGTGGTTGGTACGTATTATTGCCGTCACAGCACTTATTTTCAGTTCAAGCTTTGTCGCCGTCATTTATATTGCGATGTGGTTCATTCTTGATGAAAAAAAGCCGAATCCAGCCGACCAGCCATCGCATCATCTTGGCGTTAAAACCAAAGTCTGGCAGGCTGGTGAACCACCACAGCGGGCATTTCGCGATATTAACCAAGAGTTCAGTGAGTTAGAGCAGTCATTACAGCGCATTGAGCGGTATATCACGTCAAATGCCTATAAGATTGATCGCGAGCTCGATCGACTGTAACACCACGAAATAGTTAGCAACACAGCGCACAAGTACACCGTGAATACCCCGTTGTTCGGTTCTTCCGACAGCGGGGTTTTTTATGCAAGTGGCAAATTTCCGTTACAGCAAAACATGATCAACATCAAAGTTAGCTGTTGCGTTCAGATCGGCGTGAATGCAATCTGATGCGCAACAACAAGGAGTATTCTGCCAATGCGCACCAACAATAAAGATAAATCGCAATGGCAGCCAGCGACAGTGACGATTCATGGCGGTAAACGTCGTGATGAGCATGGCGCTTTGGTTGCACCACTGTATCAAACGGCGACGTTTTCATTTACGAATACGGCGCAAGGGTCAGCTCGTTTTGCTGGCGAAGAAGAAGGTTATATTTATAGTCGCTTGGGTAACCCAACGGTCACCGAACTAGAAGAGCGCGTTGCTGCGCTGGAAGGGTTTCCTGCTGCTGCTGCGGCTGCTACGGGTATGGGCGCGGTATCAGCGAGTATGTTGGCGTTTGTAGAGCAGGGCGATCATGTCTTGGTATCAGACGCGATTTATGGCTGTAGCTTTGCGTTGTTCTCACATTTGTTCACGAAGTTTGGCATTACTGTCGACTTTGTCGACATGGCAGATTTAGCGAAAACGCGTGCCGCAATACGTCCAAATACGAAGCTGGTATTCCTCGAATCGCCGGTAAACCCGCATTTGAAAGTGATAGATATTCAAGCCATTGCCGATATTGCTCACGAAGTGGCTGCGCGTTTAGTGGTTGATAACACGTTTATGACACCGTTATTGCAGCAACCACGCAAGCAAGGGGCTGATTTAGTACTTCACAGTGCAACAAAGTATCTTAATGGGCACGGTGACGTGGTTGCTGGCATTGTGTGTGGTAGCGAAGAAGATATTGAACTGATTAAATTAACCACATTAAAAGATATGGGCGCCACCATGAGCCCACACGATGCTTGGTTAATACTGCGTGGTCTAAAGACCCTCGATGTCCGTATGGAACGTCATTGTGCGAATGCAGTCAAAGTCGCTGAGTATTTGCGCAATAAAGAACTGGTTAAAACCATGTATTTCCCAGGCTTTGCTGACCATCCAGCGCAAGCATTGATGGGCACGCAGATGCATGGCCCAGGTGCAGTCATTGCCTTTGAATTACACGGTGATATCAATACTGCACGGCAATTATTAGATAGCTTACAGTTAATTACGATTGCTGTGAGTTTAGGGGATGCAGAAACGTTAATTCAGCATCCAGCTTCGATGACGCACTCACCCTATACGCCAGAGGCAAGAGCCGCGGCGGGCATCAGCGATACGCTGATTCGAATTTCAGTGGGGCTTGAGGCCGTCGAAGATATTATTGCTGATTTGGAACAAGCGTTTGCTGCCTGTGCCAACAGCCAAATGACAACAACAGGGGAACAAGTACGCTATGGGTAAACAAAGCAACTATGTTTCACGACAGCCGGACGAAAACGGTATTATTGCGTGGAGTGATGAAGAAAATGCAGTTTGGCACGATCTAGTCGAGCGCCAACTTAAGCATATTCCTGGTAAAGCCTGTGATGAGTACATGCATGGTTTAGATTTATTGAATCTGCCACACGATAGAATTCCGCAACTTCATGAAATTAATGAAGTGTTGCAAGAAACAACAGGTTGGCAAGTTGCGCAAGTACCAGCGTTGATTCCATTTGATGAGTTCTTCCGTTTATTGGCGAATAAACAGTTCCCAGTGGCGACGTTTATTCGTACCCGTGAAGAATTTGATTATTTGCAAGAACCGGATATCTTTCACGAAATTTTCGGACACTGTCCGTTGTTAACGAATCCGGCATTTGCCCATTTTACCCATCAATACGGTAAGTTAGGTTTAAATGCGACGCCGAAAGAGCGTGTTTATTTAGCCCGTCTCTATTGGTTTACAGTAGAGTTCGGATTATTGAAAACCAAAGATGGTTTGCGTATTTATGGCGGCGGTATTTTATCGTCACCTGGTGAAACTGAATATGCTATTTTCAGTGACAAACCAGAACGTAAACCATTGGTGCCGCTGGATGCATTAAGAACGCCATATCGTATCGATATTATGCAGCCAATTTATTACACCATTGAAAGTACGGATCGGTTATTTGAAATTGCCGACTTGGACATTATGGCGTTGGTACGTGAAGCAATGGAGCTCGGATTATTTGAGCCGAAGTTTCCGCCAAAACCGAAAACCGACGCTGCGTAAACTATTGTTAGACACTATTAGATGTAAATCGAGGAACGAATGTCAGAACTAAAACAACAAACGTGTGAAGCTTGTAACGCCAATGCACCAAAGGTAAGTGACGCTGAATTGGCTGAACTGATTCGTGAAATTCCTGAGTGGGCGCCGGTGGTTCGTGATGGCGTAATGCAACTTGAGCGTGAATTCAAATTCAAGAACTTCAAACAAGCGCTAGCATTCACCAATAAAGTTGGCGAAATTGCTGAAGCTGAATTCCATCACCCAACACTGGTGACCGAATGGGGTAAAGTGACAGTTACTTGGTGGACCCATGCAATCAATGGTTTACATAAGAACGACTTTATCATGGCAGCGCGTACTGACGCCGTGTTAAATGCTGAGTAGATAACGACGCATAAAACTGCTCGGACGACTTAAAAAAACCCTCGTGGATGGTTATCCCGAGGGCTTTTTTGTGTATACTTTGCTTTACACATAGTCTAACAAAGCTGCTATTTATGCGTTTGGAAATAACCTGCGATGATCGTCTGGGTATTGCTCAGGACGTGCTACAGATATTGCGTGACCACGAAATTGATCTGCGTGGTATTGAAGTCGATCCGAAAGGTAAAATCTTCCTGAACTTTCCTGAATTGGAATTTAAGGATTTTCAGCATTTGATGCCTGAAATTCGACGTATTCCGAACGTGAAAGACGTTAAAACCATCGCGATTCTGCCCTCTGAACGCGAGCACTTTGAATTTAAACTGCTACTTAGTAAGCTTCCAGATCCCATCTTATCGGTTGATAGCCGCGGCATGATCGATATTGCCAACGATGCCGCGCAACAAGTTCTGAGTGACAATCGCACGGAGCTTGTGGGGACACTCATCGGTCAATGGTTAACCGGCTTCGCTGTACAGCGTTGGCTTGAGAAACAGCCGACAGAACCAACTGTTCAGCAAATAAGTGCTGGCGGCTCGAAGTATTTTGCCGATTTACTCCCAATCTGGGTTGCCGATGACGCGGGTAAGAATGGTTTTGCTGGCGCGGTAATTACCTGCAAACCGCAACCATTGGTTGAACAGTGGCAGCGCGGCGGCAATCATGATGTGTTCAAACAGATTCTGGGTGAGCACAGCAGCATGAAACGCTTGGTAAAAGAAGCCGCGCGTATGGCTGAACTAAACGTACCGTTACTAATTCAAGGTGAAACGGGTGTCGGCAAAGAGCTACTTGCTCGAGCTTGCCATCAAGCCAGCCATCGTGCAGATAAACCCTTTCTAGCAATTAACTGTGCTGCGTTGCCGGACAATGTGGCGGAAAGCGAATTATTTGGTCACGGTAAAGGCAGTCTAGGCCCATACACGGAAGCCAAAAAAGGCATTTTTGAGCAAGCGAACGGCGGTACTGTGTTGCTGGATGCTGTGGGTGAAATGTCGAATGGTTTGCAAGCGAAGCTATTGCGATTCATTCAAGATGGACGTTTCCGTCGCATTGGTGAAGAGCAAGAAGTGACGGTCGATGTACGGATTATCTGCTCAGCGCAAGATGACCTCATCGAGCGCGTTGAAGCCGGCACCTTCCGCGAAGATCTATTTTATCGCCTGAATGTTTTAACGCTTCAAGTACCCTCGTTGCGTGAGCGCAAGTCAGACATCAGCCTGCTCACCGATCATTTCACTGTGCAAGCCTGTCAGCGCTTAGGTCGAAGTTTAGTGATGGTCACCCGTGCGGCGCGCGAGGCGCTGCAGCGCTATCAGTGGCCGGGCAACGTACGCCAACTTGAAAACGTCCTATTCCGTTCTATTTCAATGTCGGAAGGCGATACCCTCGATACCAGTGATATTCACCTTCCAGGGGCCGAAAGCTTACAAGAAAACGTGGCGGTTGATCTCGAAGAGGGCAGCTTGGACGAAGCGGTGAAGAAGTTTGAGGCAACGATTCTTCGGCGGTTGTATCCGAGTTATCCAAGCACGCGGCAGTTAGCGAAGAAGTTAGGGTTATCGCATACGGCGGTAGCGAATAAGCTTCGCGACTACGGCATCGGTAAAACCCGAAAAAGATAAAAGCGTTACTCGTTATTCGTTATTGGTTATTGGTTATTCGTTAAAACAAAGACGATTAACCAAAACCGTCGCACCGAGATGTGCGCAAATCCATAGCTAAAATCAACAGCGCCGCAATCTCACGAATAACGAATAACCAATAACGAATAACGCTGTTGTAGCTTTTTCTTTACAGCGCTGATGGCTTCTGTAATGAAATCATGACAGCTTTCGCTCGCCGTGCCAGCCTTTCTTGATCTGTATCAATATGTTTACATCTTGCTGTTTTTCTGTGCAGCCAGCGGATGTAGGTGCTGAGCTGGCGATTCACCTCGTCTGTGCGCATAGTAGTATCGATTCATTCTTTGTTGTGCGTCATTTTAACGAGAAGAGAACCCACTATTTTTCGAATAACGAGGACACTATGACTGATATTAACTACAACCCATTACAAACTGACGGTTTCGAATTCGTTGAATATTCAGCGCCAGATGCGACCGGCATTGCGGCATTAAAAGATTTGTTCACGAAGCTTGGTTTCACTGAAGTTGCGAAACATAAAACCAAAGAAGCTTGGTTGTACAAGCAAAACGACATTAACTTCATTGTGAACGCTGAAACCGGTGGTCAAGCCGAAGAATTCGCGAAAGCCCATGGTCCGAGCGTTTGCGGTATGGCGTGGCGTGTGAAAGATGCGAAGCATGCGTTTGACCATGCTGTTGCCAATGGTGCGAAGCCGTTCCAGCGTCACACTGCCGCCGGTGAAGAAGAGTTCCCTGCAGTTTATGGTATCGGCGAAAGCGTGTTGTACTTTGTCGATAAAGATATCTATCCGAGCGATTTCAACTTCTATGACAACTGGGAAGCGAAGATGAAAGATCACGCGGCTGGGTTGTATGAAGTTGATCACCTAACTCACAACGTATTCCGCGGCAACATGGATACTTGGGCTGGCTTTTATGAGCGCATCGGTAACTTCCGTGAAATTCGTTATTTCGATATCGAAGGTAAATTGACTGGCTTGTTGAGCCGCGCGATGACTGCACCATGCGGTAAGATTCGTATTCCAATTAACGAGTCACACGATGACAAATCACAAATTGAAGAATACTTGCGTGAGTATAACGGCGAAGGTATTCAGCACATCGCATTAACGTCTGACGATATCTACAAAACGGTACGTGACTTGCGCGCTATCGGTATGGATTTCATGCCAACGCCAGATACTTACTACGCGAAGATTGATGAGCGTGTTGAAGGCCACGAAGAGAGCGTTGACGAACTGCGTGAATTGCAGATTTTGATTGATGGCGCGCCAATGAAAGACGGTATTTTGCTGCAGATTTTCACGCAAACCGTCATTGGTCCAGTATTCTTCGAAATTATTCAGCGTAAAGGCAACGAAGGCTTCGGTGAAGGTAACTTCAAGGCCTTGTTTGAATCAATTGAAGAAGATCAAATCCGTCGTGGAGTATTAAGCGATGCGTAAATGGATTAGCTTTCCGAAACAAGTTGGTGTGGCCTCGAAACAGGCTCACGCTGATTTTCCGGAGCAAGCGATCTTTGAACGCGAAGTAGGGCGTAGTGGTTTCTTTGGTCCCGCCACGCACTTTCATCATCGCCATGCTCCAACGGGTTGGAGTCATTGGGAAGGCGAGTTACGTCCGCGTAACTTCGACTTCAACAAACTTGATAACGTGGCAACGGAATCACCGTGGCAAGTGCCCATGTTGCTGCATAACGCCCAGTGTAAATTTCGCATTTGGCATTGCCATGAGCGCATGGACTTTTTGGTTCGTAATGCCGACGGCGATGAATTGCTGTTTATTCATGAAGGGCGTGGCGAGTTGTTTTGCGACTATGGTCACATCACCCTTGAAAAGGGTGATTATTTCTCGATTCCACGTTCGACCTCTTGGCGCATTGAGCCGCTTGAGCCGATGCAGATTGTGATGATTGAGGCGACCAACAGCGCTTATCAGTTACCAGAGAAAGGTCTGGTGGGTAATCATGCGATCTTTGATCCGGCATGCCTTGATACACCAGATATCGACGCGGCGTTTAAAGCGCAATACAGCGAAGATAGCTGGCAGGTTCACGTAAAGCGTCATGGCCAAATATCAGTGATTACCTATCCATTTAATCCGCTTGATGCCATTGGTTGGCACGGTGATTTAGCGCCAGTTCGGATTAATTGGCGTGATATTCGTCCGTTGATGAGTCACCGCTATCATTTACCACCGTCAGCGCATACAACATTTGTAGCCGATGGTTTTGTGGTATGTACATTTGTACCGCGCCCAATTGAATCTGATCCTGGCGCGTTAAAAGTACCGTTCTACCACAATAACGATGATTACGATGAAGTACTGTTCTACCATGAAGGTGACTTCTTCAGTCGTGATAACATCGATAAAGGTATGGTAACCTTCCATCCAGCCGGGTTCACGCACGGGCCACATCCGAAGGCATTTCAGGCCGGTTTAGAGTATCGTAAAAAGTTCACCGATGAAGTTGCGGTGATGCTAGATACTCGCAATGCGCTAGAAATGGGCGATGTGTGTGCCAGCGTAGAAAACCCTGATTACGTAAATAGCTGGAAAGCTAAAGACGACAATAAGGCCTAACGATTTATGAAGTTTGCAACGTATCGAAATGGAACCCGTGACGGCCAACTAATGTTGGTTAGTCGCGATTTAAAGAAAGCAGTTGCGGTACCCGCACTTGCTGCCACGTTACAAGAAGTATTAGATGACTGGGACGCGGTTGCGCCACAGTTAGAAAAAGCCTATCAAGCACTCAACAGTGGTGAGATTGCCGACGCTGAAGCGTTTGATGAGAGCCTTTGTGAATCACCATTACCGCGCGCTTATCAATGGGCAGACGGAAGTGCTTATGTGAATCACGTTGAGTTGGTGCGTAAAGCACGTAATGCAGAAATGCCGCCAAGCTTTTGGACGGATCCATTAATGTATCAAGGCGGGTCAGATGACTTCCTTGGGCCAAAAGATGCTATCGAGATGGCGGATACCTCATGGGGTATCGATTTTGAGGGCGAGATTGCGGTCATTACTGACGATGTGCCAATGGGTGTTGAAGCCGCTGAAGCTGGTCAATATATCCGTTTACTCATGTTAGTAAACGATGTTTCGCTGCGTGGGCTCATTCCAAATGAATTAGGCAAAGGTTTTGGTTTCTTTCAGTCAAAACCATCATCAGCTTTTTCACCAGTTGCGGTAACGCCAGATGAGTTAGGCGAAAAATGGCGTGACAACAAGGTGCATTTGCCATTGTTGAGCTACTATAACGGGAAGCCTTTTGGTAAACCAAACGCTGGCGAAGACATGACCTTTGATTTCGCCCAGCTAGTAGCACATGCTGCGAAGACGCGTCATTTGGGTGCTGGTGCGATTATTGGCTCAGGCACTGTTTCAAATAAGCAAGGCACCGATCACGGTAGTGCTATTGCTGAAGGCGGAGTCGGCTACAGTTGTATTGCCGAAGTTCGGATGATTGAAACCATCCGTGACGGGCAACCGAGCACTGGGTTTATGCAATTTGGTGACACCATCAAAATTGAAATGACAGATGCGCAAGGCCACAGTATTTTTGGCAGCATTGACCAAAAAGTGGTTCAGTATTCGCCATCTGACGAATAATTGCGGAGTTGATTATGGAGCTCTACGGCTACTGGCGTTCAAGCGCCAGTTACCGGGCGCGAATTGCGCTCAACTATAAGCAGTTAGACTACAACTACATTCCTGTACACCTCATTAAAGAAGGTGGCGAGCAACATAAGCAATCGTATCGTCAGCTTAATCCCAATGGGCTGGTGCCGACGTTAGTTGATGGCAGCGTGATTTTGCATCAATCGTTGGCAATTATGGAGTATTTGGATGAGAAATATCCAGAGCCATCATTGTTGCCAGGAAATGCACAAAAGCGTGGTGCAATTCGGGCGCTTTCGTTAGATATCGCCAGTGAATTACAGCCGTTAATTAATTTGCGTGTGCAGCAGTATTTGGTGCGTGAATTAGGTGCTGATGACAATGCGAAGCAAGCGTGGTTGCAGCACTGGTTCCGTCAAAGCTTCACGGCATTTGAACGCAATCTCGAAGAAGTTGCCGGCAAGTATTGCGTCGGTGATGAATTCTCGATGGCTGATATCTGCTTAGTGCCGCAAGTGTATAGCGCTGAACGGTTTGGGATTTCTCTTGATGAGTATCCATTGTTGCGTGACGTCTATGCGCGCCTGATTGAGTTACCCTGGGTTGCCAAGGCCCATCCAAGTCAGCAACCCGATGCGGAAAGCTAACCGCAATTACCTTGAACTTCATCGCACAAAGTGAATGCCCAGCTCGTAAGTTGCTGGGCATTTTGCTTTAATAAAGCGACTTTAAAACATAGAGCTATTCAATAAGGCTTGATTAACAAGGACCATAACAATGAAAACAAAAGTTGCAATAGCGATTGCCGCGGCTTTGATGAGTGCTTCATGCGCGATGACCGAGGCGCCGGCAGCACCACAACAAGTAACCCCGCCAACAGTGTTAGCGACCGCCGAAAATAATCAGGCCATTGCTGGTCAAGAGTTGACGTTAAAACAGATTATGTCGGATCAAGACTGGGTGGCACGTTCGCCAACCAATGCTTATTGGATGCTTGATGGTAGTGGTGTGTTGTATCAGCAAAAGCGCGAAGGCTCGCAAATTAGCGATTGGTATCATCAGCCGCTCGATAAAGAAGCCCATCAAGTGCCTTTAGATAAGTTGCATAACTACGCTTACAATGATGGCATTTACAATGCGGATAAATCACTGTTGGCGTATACCTTTGAAGGTAATATTTTTGTACGTGATTTAACCAGCAATGAAACGCGCCAACTTACGCGTGATGAAGCACGTCAATCGCAATTGGTATTTCTAACCAGCGGTCACTTGGCCTTTCGTCAAGGGAATGACTTTTTCAGCGTTGACCCACGTAGCGGTCTGACCAAGCAAATAGCTGCGTTAGCGTTGCGCGATGCGCCAAAAGCGAATAGCGAGCCGAAAGATTTTATCGCGCGCGAACAGCAAGATTTGATTGAGTTTGTGCAAGTTGAGCGCAAGAATAAAGCCGACCGTTTTGCACAACAGCAACAACTGCAAGCGACGAATTCGTCTTTAGCACCAGAGCCTTTTTATTTAGGTGAGGGAAAGCAAATTGTCGCAACCAGTTTGTCGCCAGCAGGCGATAAACTCATTGTCGCGATTAGCGCACCGCAAAAATGGCGCGAAGATGGCGATATTATGCCAAATTACGTGACTGAAGACGGTCGGGTTGCGGCTGAGCCAGTGCGTTCGCGCGTGGCTGATGCGAAGCCGGTTGAGCATGAAATATTGGTGCTTGATTTGGCATCCGGTGAGCAAACAACGCTAACATACAATACGTTGCCAGGTTGGAACGAAGATGTGCTGGCTGATGTACGCCGTGAGAACTATGCAGCCGAAGGTAAAACCTATAAATCGGAGAAAAAGCCACGCCCAATTACATTGATGCAAGACTGGGGCTGGCAATCGGGTGCGATTCGTTGGACCGATGACGGCCAACAGGCGGCGCTGATGCTAGAGGCGTGGGATAATAAAGATCGTTGGATTGCCTCGGTTGATTTCGCCGGTAAGCGTTTTGTAAGCCAAGACCGTTTGCATGACGACGCATGGATTAACTACACCCATAATGAATTTGGTTTCTTGCCTGATTCAGATACGTTGTGGTTCCAATCAGAAGCCGATGGTTACTCGCACTTATATGTGAAGCCATTAAACGGCAAAACAAAACAGCTGACGCGCGGTAAATACGTTGTTGAAGATCCAACGGTTAGCAGCAACGGTGAATTCATTTACTTCAGTGCGAATAAACCGCATCCAGGTAATTACGAAATTTTCCGTGTACGCACTGATAATGCTGAACTTGAGCAATTGACGGCTTTAGGTGGTATCAATAATTATGAGTTGAGCCCACAAGAAGATCGTTTATTGGTCAAGCACTCAACCGCGCTACAGCCTGAAGAGCTCTATGTGCAAAAGATTGGCACTGATACAGCGCAGCGTTTGACCAATACGGCGACTGGACAATTCATGAGCTTTGATTGGGTTGCGCCTGAAATTGTGCCAGTCCCGTCAAGCCATGTTGCTGATCCGATTTATACCCGCGTCTATTACCCGAAAGATTATGATCCGAATCGTGCTGAGAAATATCCTGCTGTTGTGTTTATTCATGGCGCCGGTTATTTACAAAATGCGCATGCGGGTTGGTCAGGGTATCAGCGTGAGTTCATGTTCCATACGTTCCTAACTCAACAAGGTTATGTGGTACTGGATTTGGATTATCGCGGTTCAAAAGGCTATGGTCGTGATTGGCGTACAGCAATCTATCGTCAAATGGGCACGCCGGAAGTTGAAGATCTCGTTGATGTGGTGAAGTGGGCAGGTGAGAACACCAATGTGGATACAAACCGGATGGGTACTTACGGTGGTTCTTACGGTGGTTTCTTGACGTTTATGGCGTTGTTCAATGAGCCTGGTTTATTTAAAGCGGGTTCGGCCTTACGTCCAGTGAGTGACTGGGCACATTATAATACGGGCTATACGTCAAACATTCTGAATCTGCCAGAAGACGACCCGATTGCATACCGTCGTAGCTCACCAATTTACTTCACCGAAGGTCTCGAAGATGCCTTGTTGATCAACTCGCCTATGGTTGATGATAATGTGTTCTTCCAAGATAGCGTTCGTTTAGTACAGCGCTTAATTGAGCACGAAAAAGAAGACTTTGAAACGGCTATTTTCCCAGTGGAACCGCATGGCTTCCGTCAGCCATCGAGTTGGTTGGATGAATATCGTCGTATCTTTAAATTGTTCGAAGAGAACCTGAAGTAAATTCAGATTCGTTCGAATCAAAAGAGAACGCCCATAAAAAATCCCAGCGCTGAGCTGGGATTTTTATTTGTGGCGCAGATGACACTTACGGGCCGCCGCCAATTACTGGGTTTTGGTCATTTCCGCGTAAGTGACAGAGCGTGCTTCACTGAAGCTTGCCGCACGTGCATCTTTATTGAATGGCAAACGTACCTCGCCAGATGCAACGGCTAGCGGTGTGAAACTGTCGCTACGTTCAACGGCACTGGCTTTCGCCATTGGTGCTGTTGTGACGCGTCCACGAACATGTGGCTTCGTTGGCGCAACCGATTTTGTTTCAGCTTGCTTTTCAGTTGGGGTAGCAATAGGTGCTTCTTCTGCTACTTCAACTTGCTTAACCGGTTGTTCAGTTTTGCTTTCTTCAACTACTGGCACGTTGGTTTCAGTTGAGCTTTCGGTTGTTGTTTCAACTTTCACTTCAACTTGTGGTTCGACCGCTTCGTTGTTTGCCTTAGTCTCAACCTTAGCATCGTCTACCTCAGCTGAAGTTACTGGTGCAGAAACCTCTGGCTCGGCTGACACTTCTGGTGTTTCCGATTGCTCGACCGGCTTGGCTTCCGCAACTTCTGCGGTAGGTTCTGTCGATTGCGTTTCAACGACTGGCGTCTCTGCAACTTCTGTTTCTACAGAATCACTCGCAGCATCTTCTTGTTCTGCTTTACGACGTTGGCCTGCAGCACGTTGATGACGCGGTGAACGACGACTACGATTGCGACCACGAGGTGTTGAGGTGTCGTTATCGTCGGTGCTGTCGTTAGTTACTTCGGCTTCAACTTGTGGTGTCGCGGTTGCGTCAGCATTAAGGTTAGCTTCTGCTGCTGGCTGCTGTTCCGTTGCCTGTGTCGCAGGCTCTTGCGCGGCAGCTTGAACTGGTTCAGCGCCGTTCTCGCTAGCTTTCTCGCCAGTTACGCGTACCGATTGGTCGAGTTTACGACGCTGACGGCGTTGTTTCGGAGCTGACTTACGTTCTTCGGTTGCCGTTGCCGGCTCAGCACTTTTCGTCTCAGTTGGCTTCGCTGCAACGTTGTTATCTTGCTCAACGTTTTGCTTATTGCGATTGCGGCCACCACGACGACGTCCACCACGCTCATTGCGCTGCTCTTTCTGCTCGTCTTTCGGTGCCTTGGTATCGGTTGCTTTAGCCGCTTCAGGTGCATTCGCTTCTTTGTCTTGATCGCGACCACGGCCGCGGTTATTACCACGACGACGATTGTTGCCACGATTATTACGGCGTTGGTTATTGTTGTTACGACGCTGCTGATTTGATTTTTTGTTCTTATCTGAATCGTTGCTGTCGTCATCGCTGCTGAATACGCCAGCTAACCACTTACCTAAGCGGGCGAATAAACCAGGGCCCGTATCAGCTTTCGCCGCAGGCTTCGCTGCAGCTGCAACCGGCGTAGGTGCTGGTGCGGCTGGCGCTTGCAAACCTTTTAATGCCGGCTCTTCAAAGCTTGGCTTGTCTTTGTTGAGAACAATTTCAGTACTGGTATCTTCAGGCTTCTCAATCAATGTGAAGCTGTTAGCTTCTTCTAATTCATCACTACGCAGACGTTTCACATCGAAATGCGGCGTCTCTAGGTGTGGATTCGGAATGACGAGAACCGACACATTATGACGTTTTTCAATATCGAAGATTGACTGGCGCTTCTCATTCAGTAAATACGTTGCAACCGTGACCGGCACTTGCGCTTGAACTTGAATGGTATTGTCTTTCAGCGCTTCTTCTTCAATCAGGCGCAAAATAGACAGTGCTAATGATTCAGCTGAACGAATGGTGCCATGACCACTACAACGAGGGCAGACATGATTCGATGCTTCGCCAAGCGATGGACGTAAACGCTGACGCGACATTTCTAACAGGCCAAAACGTGAAATGCGTGCGACTTGAATACGTGCGCGGTCTTGCTTCAGGCTGTCACGTAAGCGATTTTCAACTTCGCGCTGATGACGGGTGGGGGTCATGTCGATAAAATCGATAACAACCAAACCGCCAACGTCACGTAAACGCAACTGACGTGCAATTTCTTCGGCAGCTTCTAAGTTGGTTTGAAACGCCGTTTCTTCGATATCGCCGCCCTTCGTAGCGCGAGCCGAGTTAATATCGATTGAAGTTAGTGCTTCGGTTGGGTCAATAACAATTGAACCACCTGATGGCAAACGAACCTCGCGTTGAAACGCAGATTCAATTTGGCTTTCAATTTGGTAGTGATTAAATAATGGAACATCACCTTGATAAATCTTCACCCGATTGACGAAATCAGGGCGAATTAAGGTGACGTGATCACGTACTTGCTCGAACACCTTCTGGTTATCGATAAGCACCTCACCAATATCGCGACGCAGATAATCGCGAATTGCGCGAAATACCACGTTGCTTTCTTGGTGAATCAAAAACGGAGCAGGGCGCGAGCTTGCAGCTTTTTCAATGGCATCCCAATGATGCAACAGAACGTTTAAATCCCACTCAAGTTCTTCTTGTGATTTACCAACGCCAGCGGTACGAACAATTAGGCCCATGCTGCTCGGCAAGTTCAATGCGTCAAGGGTTGCTTTTAGTTCACTGCGCTCATCACCTTCGATGCGGCGTGAAATACCACCGGCACGAGGGTTGTTTGGCATTAACACTAAATAGCTACCAGCCAGTGAGATAAAGGTTGTTAATGCGGCGCCTTTTTGGCCACGTTCTTCTTTATCAATTTGAACGATAACTTCTTGGCCTTCAGAGATAACATCTTTGATATTTGGCCGACCTGAAAATGAATAACCGTCAGGGAAGTAGGTTTTAGCAATTTCTTTGAGAGGCAGGAAACCGTGGCGTTCAGCGCCATAATCAACAAACGCGGCTTCTAAGCTAGGTTCGATGCGGGTGATTTTACCCTTGTAAATATTGGCTTTCTTTTGCTCATGACCTGGGCTTTCAATATCCAAATCATAAAGACGCTGGCCATCGACCAGCGCAACGCGCAATTCCTCTTGCTGCGTTGCATTAATTAACATTCTTTTCATTGTTTGTAGCTCGTTATGTCGGGCTACAACACAGTACGACAGGCGTTCGCCATCGCTATTTCGAGATTGAATTGTTTTCTATTAGGGTTACTAACTAACACCTAACATCCCCCGTTTTACTACATGGTATAAACGTGAGACTTGCAATTTGTTACCAAGCCGAAATGCGCTTGTAAAGGCCATACTGCGTTGCAGCATTGGTTCTTCAATTTGGTTTGATTTATATAAGGCGGTGCACTCAATCAATCTTCAAAACACAATTCGGTGAAGATGAGCCAACAATATTCCGTGCCATCAACTTCTCGATGCCGTTATATATGAACGAGCTTTCGTAAGCTGAGGTGGATGAATTGGCAGTGATGCTTTCCGCTCAAACCACGCGTTAAATTTTTTTCTGTTCTTGCATCTACACAGGCTTTTATCAGCTGCGCATGATGTACCGCTCTCTGTTAAACCGGTGCGGATTTTTCCGGTTCCTGATTATCCCACGAAAATCGTTGTAAATACAAGATGAACATTGTCAAGAGCTCATGCTAAAATCCGCGGCCTATGAGCGAACAAACAACAATTTCACAAGGTGTGCGTTTTCAGACCGTTGAATCGGGCTATCAAGACCAACGCATCGACAACTATTTACTCGCGCAGTTAAAAGGCGTACCCAAGTCTTTGGTGTATCGCATTCTGCGTAAAGGTGAGGTGCGGGTAAACAAAAAGCGCGTTAAGCCAGAGTATAAACTTCAAGTGGGCGATGTGATTCGCATTCCACCAGTGCGCGTAGCCGAGTCTAACCCGTTACCATCAGCGAACCTTGATCAGGTACAAGCCTTACAACATCAAATTCTGTACGAAGATGATGTACTGATGGTACTGAACAAACCGGCCGGTCTAGCGGTGCATGGCGGTTCAGGATTGCAATTTGGATTAATTGAAAGCTTGCGCGCATTACGCCCCGATGCGAAACAAATGGAGCTTGTGCATCGACTTGACCGCGAAACAAGCGGCTGTATTTTGATTGCGAAACGTCGCTCTGCGCTACGCAGCCTGCATGAGCAGCTACGTAACAAAACCATGGACAAGCAATATCTTGCTTTAGTGCGTGGGCATTGGCAAAAGCATGTGAAATTTATTGCCGCACCGTTATTGAAGAACACATTGAAGTCTGGTGAGCGGGTCGTTCGCGTTGATGCCGAAGGTAAGCCTTCGGAAACACGCTTTCGTATTATTGAACAATTTTCACAGTGTACCTTGGTAGAAGCGTCGCCGATTACCGGACGAACGCACCAAATTCGTGTGCACGCCTTGCATGCGGGGCACCCGATTGCCTGTGACCCGAAGTATGGCGATAACGAGTTTGATCAAGCAATGCAGCAAGTCGGATTAAATCGATTGTTTTTGCACGCCCACAAGCTCACCTTTAAACATCCGCAAACGGGCAACGATATCACGGTTGATGCGCCGCTAGATGAGACGCTTCGACGTACATTAAAGCAATTAGGTGGCCATAAATTTATATGAAGTATCCGTTAGTGATTTTTGATTGGGATGGCACCTTGATGGATTCGGTAGGGCGTATTGTATCGTCGATGCAACGCACTGCTGCTATCTTAAAACTGCCCGAGCCGACGGTCGCCGCTGTTCGTGAAATTATTGGAATTAGCTTAGAACCCGCAATAGAAACCTTATTTGGGCGGCTATCAGCGACTCAATTTGAGCAGTTTATGACGGTTTATCGTCAGCAATACGTGCACGAAGATATCACACCATCACCATTGTTCGTTGGTGCTCGCGATACGTTGGAATCATTACGTGAGCGAGGCTACACGTTGGCAGTAGCAACTGGTAAAGCGCGTCATGGTCTGGAACGGGTATGGCAAGAGGCTGACATTCGTCATCTCTTTCATACGTCGCGTTGTGCCGACGAGACGGCATCAAAACCAAACCCGAAAATGCTATTGGATATTCTTGCTGAAACAGGTTTTCAGGCCGAACAAGCGGTTATGATAGGCGATTCAGTGCATGATATGCGCATGGCAGAAAATGCCCAGATGGCGCGTATTGGTGTGAGCTTTGGCGCTCATGAGGCGAAGCGCCTACAAAACCATCAGCCATTAGCTATTATTGACCAGCTGAGTGAACTGAACGACTACGTTTGAATGTGCAAATATAAACACAGCAACAACGAACACAAAACTGAAAGAGTAACGTCATGAGCGCATCGATAGTTTTAGCATCGACATCTCCGTTTCGCCGCGAGCTACTAAAGAAAGTAGTGCGAAACTTCGCTGTAGCAGCGCCTCTTGTTGATGAAACACCGCAACCACAAGAAACGCCAGAGGCTCTGGTTGAGCGTCTGGCAATTGCCAAAGCGAAAGCGCTTGCTGTAAATTACCCTGCGCATGTGTTAATTGGCTCTGATCAGGTCGCCGTTGTAGATGGCGAAATATTAGGTAAGCCGGGCACGACCGAAAATGCGGTAAAACAATTGCAGATGATGCGCGGCAAAACCGTGACGTTTTTAACTGGGTTAGCCGTTTATGATAGTGCTCAGCAGCGGCTGCAGTCATCGGTAGAGCCGTTTCATGTGACGTTTCGTGATATCAGCGACGCTGAAATCACCGCTTACGTGCAGCGTGAACAGCCACTGAACTGTGCAGGTAGCTTTAAAAGCGAAGCCCTTGGTATCAGTTTGTTCTCGCGTTTGCATGGTGATGATCCGAACACACTAGTCGGCTTGCCGCTCATTCGCTTGCTTGCAATGTTACGCGAGTGGGGAATTAATCCGCTCGTAGACGAAAACAGCGAGCAAAGCCAATAAAACCACTTGTGTTCAGCCGTTTAATCCTTTAACATTCGCGCCCTATGCAGAAGGTTCGAGTACCGATTACGGTAGATCCGGTTAAAAGTGCCGGCAAACAATTGACTTATATCGGAATCGTTCCGGGGAAGTCGCTTGTTCGTTTACAAGAGTTGTTGGTGGAAGCCTGTCCTGATATTGATGTATCACTTAATTTTGATATAGACGAGCAGGGCATTAAACGCATTCGCGGTGAAGCACAGGTTACTGTACAAGCTAATTGCGAGCGCTGTGGTGACCCAATGACGGTGCCGTTGCAGAGCACATTTATATATGCTCCGCTCACACGGCGACAAACGGCCACCGATATGCCAGAGGAATACGAACCGATTGAACTGGATGAACTCGGTGAAGTTAATCTGCATGAACTAGTTGAAGATGAGCTGATGTTGGCAATGCCTGTGGTGGTTAAACACAACGAGCGCGAATGTCGGGTAGATAGTAATGCAATGAAATGGGGAGTCATTGATGACTCACCGGAAGCAAAGGATAATCCTTTTGCGGTATTGCAAGAATTAAAGCGTAAATAAACTTAGGAGATAGCGTAAAATGGCTGTACAACAGAATCGGAAAAGTCGTTCGAAGCGCGACATGCGTCGTTCTCACGATGCACTGAGCGGCCCTACACTGTCGGTTGATTCTACCTCTGGTGAAACGCATCGTCGTCACCATGTAACAGCTGATGGTTTTTATAAAGGCCGTAAAGTAGTTAACAAGTAACCAGCATTGGAAAGTGAGGCAATGGCCACACTGACAACACTGGCGCTTGATGCAATGGGGGGCGATCATGGCCCCTCAATTGTTATAGACGCCCTGCAAAGGGCGTTAGATACATTTCCTGACGTTCATTTCATGGTCGTCGGCGACGAAGAAGAACTCCTTCCTTTACTTACCCAAGCTAAACTCGCAGATCACGCACGCGTTACCTTAAAGCACGCGAGCCAAACTGTAACCATGACCGATAAACCCGGTTATTCATTGCGAGCGAAACCTGATTCATCAATGCGCGTTGCGCTTGAGCTTGTCGCCGCTGAAGAGGCTGCAGCTTGCGTTAGCGCAGGTAATACCGGCGCCCTGATGACCAAAGCTTATTTTACGTTGAAAACCCTACCCGGCGTGTTGCGACCAGCTTTGATGTCTGCGATACCGCAACAGCAGGGCGGTTCAGCGTTTGTTCTCGATTTAGGTGCGAACCCAGTTTGTGATTCCGATACCTTGTTCCAATTTGGTGTGATGGGCTCGGTTGCGGCTCAAGAAGTGCTTGTCATTGCCAAACCGCGAGTCGCATTGCTGAATATGGGTGAGGAAGAAATTAAAGGCAACGATGTGGTGAAAGCCACTGCGGCCTTACTACAACAGTCACAACAGATTAATTATATTGGTTTTATTGAAGGTGATGACCTATTCGCCGGAAAAGCTGATGTGATTGTGTGTGATGGCTTTGTTGGCAATATCGCCTTAAAAAGCTGTGAAGGTTTAGCTGACCTTTTATTGAATAACATCAAAGCAAATATTCATGCCCATTGGTTAACCCGATGGTTCGTGAAACTCTTCTATCAACGTTTACAACGCTCATGGGATTGGTTGAAGCCCGACCACTACAATGGCGCGAGTTTGATAGGATTGCGTGGAGTGGTTATAAAAAGCCATGGTGATGCCAATGCGCGCGCATTTTATAGTGCCATTGAGCAAGCCGTGGAAGAAACTCAACGCGATCTACCAACACGAATTCGTGACCGAGTAGAACAAGTTCTGTTAGAGCAGGAATAAACGTTATTATGCCATCAGTAATTGCAGGAACTGGCCATTATTTACCGGCCCAGCGCCTGACCAACGCTATGCTAGAACAGCGTGTTGATACAAGCCATGACTGGATTGTTGAACGCACGGGAATTCACGAGCGCCGTATTGCCGAGCCGACAGAGAGCGCAGTAACCATGGGCGCTGCGGCGGCGCGTCAAGCGTTGCAGGCGGCAAACATTAATGCCGATGATATTGATTTGATCATCGTGGCGACCACCTCGGGCGAGCGGGCTTTCCCGAGTGTTGCTTGTGAAATTCAAGCGGCTCTTACCGAAAATAATATTCCAGCATTTGACGTTGCGGCGGCCTGTTCCGGTTTTATCTTTGCTTTGAGTGTGGCCGATCAATACATTCGCAGCGGTATGTATGAGAAAGTACTGGTTATCGGTTCCGATGTTTTATCGCGGTTGTGTCATCCCGATGACCGCAATACACTGGTATTATTTGGCGATGGCGCTGGTGCCGTCGTGCTTGAAGCAAGTGATCGCGCTGGCGTTATGTCCACACACTTGAACAGTGCCGGCGAGTTTGCCGATTTATTAGGCGTGAACCATTTATCGCGCACCTCGCCTGAGCAGTTGGGTGAAGCTTGGATGTATATGAAAGGCAACGAAGTATTTAAAGTTGCGGTAAGTAAGCTTAGTGAGTTGGTGGTAGATACTCTAGCTGCCAATAATATGGAAGCTTCAGATCTTGATTGGTTAGTGCCACATCAAGCCAATTTGCGCATTATTAAAGCAACAGCAAAGAAGCTGAAAATGCCGATGGATCAAGTTATTACCACGTTAGAATACACCGGCAACACATCGGCAGCGTCAGTGCCGATTGCACTTGATGTTGCCATTCGTGATGGTCGTATTCAACGCGGGCAAAAATTATTATTAGAAGCCTTTGGCGGTGGATTCGCCTGGGGTTCAGCATTGATTGATTATTAATAAGGAAGCATTCATGCGAGCTTATGTTTTTCCAGGGCAAGGTTCACAAGCCGTTGGTATGTTAGCGGATGTTGCGGCGGAGTACCCCGTCGTCGAAGAGACGTTTGCACAAGCTAGTGCGGTACTCGGTTACGACCTGTGGAAGTTGGTGCAAGACGGACCTGTAGAGCAACTCAACGAAACGCATCGTACACAACCGGCATTGTTAACCGCGAGTGTAGCGCTGTATCGCGTGTTAGAGCAGGCGGGCGTTCCGGCTCCAGAAATGATGGCTGGCCACAGCTTAGGTGAATATTCAGCATTGGTTTGTGCTGGTGCGTTAGCTTTTGAAGATGCGGTTTTGCTTGTGGCAAAACGCGGTGAGTTTATGCAAAGCGCGGTACCGGCAGGTGTTGGTGCCATGGCAGCGATTATCGGTTTAGACGACAAACTAGTAGAACAAGCGTGTGCGGAAACTGCTGGTGATGAAGTGGTGTCAGCTGTTAATTATAACTCGCCAGGCCAAGTCGTGATTGCCGGTCATAAAGCAGCGGTAGAACGCGCTGGTGAAGCTTGTATTAAAGCTGGAGCGAAGCGTGCATTACCATTACCGGTAAGCGTGCCATCGCATTGTTCATTAATGCAGCCAGCTGCAGAGCAACTTGCGGTTGAGCTTGGTAAATTAGCCGTGAATACGCCGCAGGTGCCGGTCGTCAACAATGTTGATGTGGCTGCGCCGCGTGAAGCGGATGAAATTCGTGATGCCTTAGTTCGCCAACTATACTCGCCAGTACGTTGGACCGAAACAGTCCAGTTCCTCGCAGAGCAGGGTGTGACTGAAATGTACGAGATTGGTCCAGGAAAAGTATTAACTGGCTTAACTAAACGCATTGATAAAGCGATACAGGGCGACGCCGTGAACACGGTCGACGCGATAGCAGCAAGGAAATAACATGACTGATTTAATGAATCTTGACGGCCAAGTGGCCCTTGTTACAGGCGCCAGCCGAGGTATCGGTAAAGCAATTGCTCAGCAACTTGCTGCCCGTGGTGTAAAGGTTGTGGGTACGGCAACAACCGAAAGTGGTGCTAAAGCGATTAGCGACTACTTAGGTACTGATGGGGAAGGCGTTGCATTAAATGTAACGGATGAAGCGAGTGTTGCGGCCGTGTTAAAGCATATTGACGACACCTATGGTCAGCTCGATATTTTGGTTAACAATGCTGGTATTACCCGTGATAACTTGTTGATGCGCATGAAAGACGATGAATGGGATAGCGTGATGGACACGAACCTTAAATCGGTTTTCCGTTTGTGCAAAGGCGTGATGCGCGGCATGATGAAACGTCGCCAAGGACGCATCATTAATATTTCATCAGTGGTGGGAACTACCGGAAACCCAGGGCAGACTAACTACTGTGCAGCAAAAGCTGGGTTATCTGGGTTTACCAAAGCTTTAGCAAAAGAAATTGCGGCGCGCGGTATTACCGTGAACTGCGTTGCGCCAGGTTTTATCGATACCGATATGACCAAAGCGTTGACAGATGATCAGAAACAAGCGATTTTTGCCAATATTCCGGCAGCTCGCTTAGGACAACCTGATGAAATTGCAGCGGCAGTGGTGTTTTTAGCATCGCCAGGCGCTGCGTATATTACGGGTGAGACCATTCACGTGAATGGCGGAATGGCCATGGTGTAAATGAATTCGACGGCAATTTTTGCTTCGGCAAATAAGCCAAGGGGTATGACCTGTCAAGGTTGGACCATTTTTTGCTTTATTATTGCCGCCGCATTCACTACACTAAGCCCAATTTTGAACTCATGACCTAAAATCAAGGGACATATATACAATGAGCACTATTGAAGAACGCGTTAAAAAAATCATCGTTGAACAACTAGGTGTTAAAGAAGAAGAAGTAAAACCAGAAGCTTCTTTCGAAAATGACCTAGGTGCAGATTCGTTAGATATCGTAGAGTTAGTAATGGCTCTCGAAGAAGAATTTGAAACTGAAATTCCAGATGAAGAAGCTGAGAAAATCAGAACTGTTGAAGCTGCGATTGAGTACGTGAAAAGCCACTCAAACGACTAAGCTGAAATAGCGAGAAGGGCGGAATGAGAATTCCGCCTTTTTTGTATGTGGCATAACGGCCAGTCTACCTCCCAATCTTTCCTCGATCGTGGCCTTCAATTTGGCGACGGGCACTTCACTACACTCGTGATACGACATGGTCAGCCTGAATTTTGGCCACGTCACTGGCAGCGCTTAGCGGAAGCCAGTCAACGTTTAGCGATGGCGTTACCACCGCGTCTTGAAATCGAACAACTCGTAACGGCAATCGCACAGCAGCAACCGGATTGTGTCGTCAAAATAGTGATCACGCGTGGTTATAGTGAGCGCGGCTATGCACCGCAGATCGCTGCTTCAGTAAACTGGTATGTAACAACGGCGCCATTATCAGCTTGGCAACAGCGCGCTTTGCATGTTGAAAGGGCAGAACTCCAATTAGCCATACAACCACGGCTCGCCGGATTAAAGACATTAAATCGCCTCGAGCAAGTACTTGTGGCTAAAGAGCGTATGGAACGGCAAGTTGATGACTTGATTGTGTGTGACAGCAACCTTCACATTGTAGAGGCGATCAGTAGCAATTTATTCTGGTATGATGGCGATAACTGGCGGATTCCGCAGAAAAAACGCCGGCATTGCCGGTATCATGCAAGCAGAAATTTGTGCTGCGGTGCTGCCTGAAGCAATACCCACGTTAGCGGTTTGGGACGATTTGGTATCGGCCGAACAAGCCTTTGTGTGTAATACTGTTTTAGGGCCGCGCCCGGTAGGCCAGGTTGGGGCTCGACAATTGCCGCAGCAAGTATTACCAGAGGTTGTAAACACGTGGTATTTAAACGTTTTATCCAAATCTTCGTCAGCTTAAGTGTTATTGCCGCCGGCACAGTCGCGGCCGCTTTATGGTATAGCTATCAACAGCTGCAGCAACCTCTCGCTTTAAAGCAATCCATTGTATTTGAAGTGAAGCGCGGTATGCACGCGCGAACCATTTTAGAGCAACTCAATAAGCAAGGTGCCACTATTCAAGTTACCCCTGTTTATGTTGCAAGCCGTCTATTCGATGTGCCTCAGCGTTTACAAGCTGGTGTGTACGAAATTCACCCGGCTGATAGTGTTGCCACGGTCTGGCGTAAACTTCGCACTGGCGACCAATATTTATTTCAGGTGACGTTGATTGAGGGGCGCACCTTTGCTGAGTGGTTGTCGATTATCGCGAGTTCCGAGCGTTTGATTTTGAGTGCGATAACTGATGAATCAACAAGCATTACCGAAGTATTGAACCGCCGTTTAGGCACTCAACATGTCTCCTTTGAAGGCCTGCTTTTTCCGGATACCTATCATTATATGGCGGGTACCAAAGCTATTGAAATATTGGTAAAAGCGTACGAGCAGATGCAATTGGAGCTGACAGAAATTTGGGCACACCGAAGTGATGATTTGCCCTATGAAAAGCCTTACGAGTTGCTTATTATGGCATCTATTATTGAAAAAGAGACCGGTATTGGCGGTGAGCGTTCGAAGGTGAGTTCTGTGTTTGTTAATCGGCTGCGTAAAGGGATGCGTTTGCAGTCTGATCCAACCACAATTTATGGGATTGATAACTTCGATGGCAACTTAACGCGCGCTCATTTACGCGAACTCACGCCATTTAATACCTACCGTATTGATGGTCTGCCGCCAACACCGATTGCGATGCCAAGTCGTGAAAGTTTAATCGCGGCGGCACATCCTGAACAAACCGAATACTATTATTTTGTCGCCGATGGTACGGGTGGCCACGTGTTTTCGAAAACACTGGTGGAACACAATCGTGCGGTGAATCGTTATCAAAGGAATCAAGGTTAATGCCACTGGGCAAATTTATTGTCATTGAAGGGTTAGAAGGCGCCGGCAAAAGCTCAGCGATTGCCAGCGTGGTTGCCCATTTACATGCAAAAGGTATTGCGACGCAAACCGTTCGGGAACCGGGTGGTACGCCATTGGCAGAAGCTATTCGGGGGTTGGTGAAGCAGGATTGGGATGAGCGTTTAACCGCCGAGACAGAATTATTACTCATGTACGCGAGTCGCGCACAGTTGGTTGAGAACGTGATTAAGCCAGCGTTGCAAAACGGCATGTGGGTTATTGCCGATCGCCATGATCTGTCGTCGCGCGCCTATCAAGGTGGCGGTCGCCAGTTAGGTGACGAGAAGCTCACTACACTTCGCCAATTGGTATTAGGTGATTTCGTCCCTGATTTAACGTTACTGTTGGATGTTGACCCGAAGCAGGGGCTTGAGCGTGCTCGTGAACGCGGCGAACTGGATCGCATTGAGCAAGAAGATCTTGCCTTCTTCGAGCGCACACGCGATCGATACCTTCAAATTGCTCAAGATGAGCCGAATATTTGTGTTGTGAACAGTAACCAAGCGATGGCGGATGTGCATCGTGATTTACTGAATCAACTTGAGCAGCATTTGTTTCATGAGTATGGGTAAGATATGAGTTTACCTTGGTTACGTGATCCTTGGCGGCAGTTGGTTGCTGATTTCCACAATCAGCGTTTTGGCCATGCACACTGTATACCGGATAGAAAAGGTCTAGGTGCCGAGGCATATACGCTGACTTTGGTTAAGTTTTTACTTTGTTTAGCGCCGACTCAACAAGCCTGCGGCAAATGTAAAAGTTGCTTGTTGATGGCTGCTGGTACGCACCCAGATTATTATGACCTTGCAAGCGAGGATAATCGCGCTATTGGCGTTGATAAAATTCGAGAACTAACGCAACAATTACAGCAGACAGCGAGTCAGCATGGTAGCAAAGTTGCGTGGATTAAAGATGCGCATCGCATGACCACTGAGGCTGCAAATGCGCTGTTAAAGACGCTTGAGGAACCCAGTGCAAATACCTATTTGATACTCAGCCCTGAGCGCACCAGCGACCTGTTGCCAACGCTACGTAGTCGTATGCGTCTGCATACCTTTCATGAACCGAATCAAACGGCAGTAGAAAGCTGGCTAACACAACAGTTAGGGCGATCACTTTCGGAAGCTGAGCGCGTTCGAAGTCATCAGTTCCAAGGCGCCCCATTGACGGCATTAGCCGCATTGAAAGGGGAGATGGCCGATCCGGTCGACTTTGTTCAAATTATCGCGCACGCCACCATGAATGACGCACCATGGCCACAACCAAAGAAAGATGATGTGCAGCAGTGGCTTGAAGCCTCACTGGCATGGCTGCAAGAACTGGTTCGAATACGCCAAAGGGTCGCTCAACAACGTTTACATTATCCGCAACTGACTCAGAGCGCGCAGGAATGGCTGCAACGAGAGCAGATATCTGTTACAACATTAAACGGTTGGCTCGCTTTATGTTATAATTTGCGCAAAATTACACGTGAACAGTCCGGCTTAAACCTACCATTATTATTACAACAACAGTGGTTACAATGGAAACAAAGACCGTAGCAGCTGACGCTGAAGCAGACTTACCAAAAAAACGAATTGTGCTTGGTACTGAAGCGCAATTACGCCGTTATTACATGCCTTTTATTAAAGGCGGCGGGTTGTTTTTAACAACCGATGAACCGCTAAATATTGGTGATGCGTTTCTACTGGAAGTACGTCTGTTTGGTGAACAAAACTCAGTGTTGGTAAAGTGCAAAGTGGTATGGTTAGCGCCATCTAAGCCTGGACGTCCAGAACAGCAGGGCGTTGGTGTTCAATTTGTTGACGATAAAGCCATGTTAAAGAACATGATTGAGTCAAAGTTAGCCGCTATTGGTAACACTGGCACACCAACCGCCACCATGTAACACATCTTTGAGTTTGGAGTTGTTGTGTTTGTCGATTCCCACTGTCATCTCGATAAAATTGATCTCGCAAATTTTAATGGCGATTTTACTGCCGTCATCGATGCCGCTCGTGCGGCTCAAGTTGAGCATATGCTGTGCATAGGCGTCACGCTTGATGACTTTCCTGCAATGCGTGAACGCGTAGCTGGCTTTTCTGATATCAGCATTTCTTGTGGTGTGCATCCGCTCTATGTTGCGAAACATCCGCTGAATAAAGCGCAGCTAAAAAAGTGGGCTGCGCTACCTGAAGTGGTTGCCATTGGTGAAACTGGTCTCGACTATTACTACGATCCTGAAAGCCGTCCTGTGCAGCAAGAGAGTTTTGCTTATCATATCGATCTTGCGAATGAGTTAGACAAACCGTTGATTATTCATACCCGTGATGCCCGCGATGACACGATTGCGATGCTACGCGAAGGTCAAGCGCATCGCTGTGGCGGCGTATTACATTGTTTTACTGAATCACTTGAGATGGCTCAGCAAGCAATTGAGCACCTCGATTTTTATATTTCCATCTCTGGAATCGCTTCGTTTCGAAATGCCGCCGAGTTACGCGATGTTGTAAAAGCGTTGCCTCTTGAACGGTTATTAATTGAAACCGATAGCCCTTGGTTAGCTCCGGTACCGCATCGCGGGAAAGAGAACCAACCTGCATTTGTTACCGAAGTTGCAAAGTGTGTTGCCGATGTAAAAGGCGTGACGCTAGCCGAGGTAGCGGAAGTGACTACACATAACTTTTATTCGTTGTTTAAACGGGTGCGAACATAATTTTGTACGTTTTTTACACAAAAAATTCGCATTTTTAAAATAACGTTCTAAACTAAATCTTACCCTCGAAATTTATCGAGTTAGCGCACGGCTCAATCCCTTGAGCCATTCCCCTAAGCTCGGGACAACTTGGATTCGTCCCGAGCATTTTTTTGTCTCAAATTCGTCCATTATCTGCGCTAGGTATCTACGCCAGGTAGTAACTACGCCAGGTAACTACGCCAGGATTAGCCGCGCCAAATAACCAGAAGTATAAGGACCGGGCAGATGAATTTGACGTACCATGGCCAAATTTTCCAGAACCATGTTTTGTCTATTTCTGGCGCACCTTCTTGCAGTGCTTTTAGAAGGAAATGTTGGCGTAATATCCAGGTTAACAAGAGTCCGAAAATCAGAGCTAACAGTGGTTGCATGTACACGGTTGTAAAGGTCACGACTGCGCCGAATAAGCTCGAGAAATTGTAAATAATAATAGCCGAAATAAGGCCGATAGTGGCGCCGACAACCCAAACCATTTGTGCGCGTGACTGACCAGTTTCTTCAACCAGTGCATTGACCGGCGCTTCAAGCATGGAAATTGATGAAGTAATGGCAGCGATAACCATCAATGCGAAGAAGGCGAGCCCTACCCATAATCCAGCATGTCCCATTGAATCGAACATGGCCGGCAATACGTTAAATACCAGTGTATCGCTCGACAAGAGTTGACCGGCTTGGTCATAGATCACGACACCGAGTTCCTGCGCGGCAAACATTGCAGGCAGGATGAGTAGACCTGCTAAAAACGCAACAGAGGTATCCAGTCCGGCAACCCAGCCTGCGGTTTTCGGAAGGTGCTCATCTTTCGAGAGGTAAGCACCGTAGGTCATCATGCAACATACCCCTAGTGACAATGAGAAGAATGCTTGCCCCATTGCGCGAATCACCAGGTTTGGATTCGTGACTTGTTCAAAATCAGGCGTGAGGTACATTTTCAAGCCGTTGATGGCGCCTGGCAGCGTTAAAATGTATAGCGCCATGGCAATCAGCAGAACAAACAACAACGGCATAAGGCGACGCGACCAACGCTCAATGCCGTCGGTTACACCTGAGCGAACAACATGAATGGTGAGTACAAGGAACAAGACCATCATGATTAAATTGCGCTCAACACCGAAATCGGTTAACCAAGTGGCTGCACTGTGAAACCCGAGCAATTCAGCTAGTGGCGCAAACATAAATGCGAGTAGCCAACCTGAAACAATGGCGTAGAAGCTTAGAATAAGTGACAACACAACTAAACCAACAATACCGGTAAAGGCACCAAAGCCACGCCAAAATGGTTTATCGCTGAGGGCACGCAATGCCTCGACTGGATTACGTTGGCGCATACGGCCAATGGTTAATTCAGCAACCAGCATTGGATAGGCGAGTAGGGCAACCATTAATAGATAAACTAATAGAAATGCACCACCACCGTTTTGTGCGGCTTGAGTGGGGAAACCCCAAATGTTGCCAACGCCAACAGCTGAACCAGCTGCGGCAAGAATGAAACCGATACGAGATGAAAAAGCAGGAGATTTAAGAGCCATATTTTTATTCTTGTTGTTCTGTGATTATTCGGCTTAGGCGGTCAATTCACCACGTAAGTTAGTTTCAAGGAGATTACTTATCTCACGCTGAGATAAATTCTGCGACAACAAATAATGCAGTTTTGTGAGCGCAGCTTCAATCGTCATGTCATGACCACTGACAACGCCAACCTGTGCCAGCGCGTTACCAGTTGCGTAACCGCCCATATTTACCTTGCCTTTGAAGCACTGAGTGCAGTTAAGCACAACCGTACCTTGCGCAATAGCGCGCTGTAAACTGGCCAGCAGTTTCTGGTCTTGCGGGGCATTGCCGACGCCATAACTTTGCATAATAAGGGCTTTTACCGGCTGCTGCAGCATGTTATCAAATATTGCCGCTGAAATGCCCGGATATAAGGTGACAACACCTATCGCTTGCGGTGTGACGGAAGTTAATCGCAGTGGCTCGTGCCCAATGTCTTTAATGGTTCCGGCATCAACAGTAATTTGTATGCCGGCTTTCAGTAGCGGCGCAAAATTTGGTGATGCGAACGCATTAAATCCATTCGCATCGGCTTTTGTTGCGCGATTACCACGATACAAGGTGTTGTTAAAAAATAAGCCGACTTCGTGTATTGGGTAGTTCGCAGCAATATACAGAGCATTCAAAAGATTGGTTTGACCATCAGAGCGCAATGCGGCAAGCGGAATTTGCGATCCGGTAATGATCACCGGCTTAGCCAAGTTTTCAAACATGAATGATAACGCGGAAGCCGTGTAAGCCATGGTGTCGGTACCATGTAATATCACGAAACCATCGTAGTCACTGTAATTGCGTTGGATATCTTCGGCGATGTGTTGCCAATCGGCAGGGGACATATCCGATGAATCCATGAGCGGATCATACTCGTGAATGGTGAACTCTGGCATTTCGTCCCGATAGAACTCGGGCATGCGTTTTACACACTCTGTTAAAAAGCCAGACACAGGGATATAACCCTGTGTCGACTTTTGCATACCAATTGTTCCGCCTGTGTAGGCGACATAAATACGTTTTTTAGTCATGAATCACTGCAGTGGACATAGTTCGCACAGTGCATAAACACCGTTCGGGTCGTTAAATTTATCCAGTAATTTAACTTCCTGCCACACGCGTTGCAATTCCATTTCAATCGGCGAGTGATTTTTTTCAAAGACGGATGCCGGTACCCAAGCACTGGCTTGACCGAATAAATCACGCATGAACTGGTCGCGAGCTGATAAATCGGCTTCAATGACGTCCACATCATACTCAACCAGTTCGGCTTTCTGTGCTGCTGCACGAATCGCGTCATCAAGCCCACCGAGCTGATCAACAAGTCCAAATTGTTGTGCTTGGCTACCGGTCCAAACGCGACCTTGCGCCACAGCGTGGACTTCGTCGTAGCTCATATCGCGGCTTTCAGCGACCATGCTCACAAAATCACGGTAGAACTTTTCGATGCTCATTTGCACGACTTGCTTGCCGCCTTCATCAAGACCACGGGTCACGTCGAGTACCGGTAAATTCGTGGTGTGATAACCGTCGTTATAAACACCAATTTCAGCCAATGAGTTTTCAAACGTGAAGAACATACCGAACACACCAATCGAACCCGTGATGGTTTCTGGTGCGGCCCAAATTTCATCAGCACTTGCAGCTATCCAATAACCACCCGATGCGGCAACGCTGCTCATTGAAGCAATCACAGGTTTACCAGCTTTCTGTAATTCGAGCACTTCTTGGCGAATCACTTCTGAAGCAAAGCCGCTGCCACCTGGGCTATCAATGCGAAGTACAACCGCTTTGACTTGATCATCCAAACGCGCTTTGCGTAACAGCTCTGCAGTGCTATCACCGCCAATCATGCCAGCTTTTTGGTGACCATCGACAATGACACCACGGGCAACAACAATGGCAATGTTGTCACGTTCTTTGGTTTCTTCTTCAAACGCTTGGCCATTCAGCGACTCTAAATAGTCGTCGTGGTTAATTTGACGCCAGCTTTTCTCGTCATCATCAAGACCGGTTAAGGTAATCATTTCTTGACGGAATTGCTCGCGCGAATACAAGTCCGTGACTAAACCAGTACCGACAGCCATTTGTGCAAAATCGTTATTGTGTTCAGTTACGGTGGCTAAGAACTCGTCCATGTCGCCAGAAAGAACACGTGAATCTAATTCACGCAGCGCGGCGACATCGGTTATATAGGTTTGCCAGAGCTCGTCGTACAACATTTTGTTCGCTTCACGAGCTTGGTCAGACATATCGTTGCGCGTATACGGTTCAACCGCCGATTTATAAGCACCCACTTTGAATACATGCGTGCTGACTTTCAATTTCTCGAGCAACTCTTTGAAGTACAGGCGATAGGAGCCATAACCTTCAAACATCATCATGCCGAGCGGGTTTAAATAAACCTTATCGGCGTGTGCTGCAACGTAGTACTGGTCTTGGCTGTAGGCGTCAGCGTAGGTGATAACCGGCTTGCCGCTTTCACGAAATGCTAACAACGCCTCGCCGAGAACATTCATTTTATTGAGGCCACCGCCAGTAAAGCTGCTCAACTTCAACTGAATGCCACTGATACGATCATCGGCTGCAGCTTTCTCAATCGCCACCACCACATCACTGAGTAAAACCTCCGCCGGCTGACCACTGCCGCCTAACATTTCATCAAAAAATGCGTCGACAGGATCAACCCACGTTTTCTCTTCAACTAAGCGGCCATTTAATTCGAGTACAAGTACGCCGTTGTCTGGTACACGAATTGGTTCTTCGTCCGCAGCAAAAAGGCCAATGAACACAAGCAAAATCAAGAAGAACACAATGTTCACGATGATTTTGCGAATGACGTTAATGAGGCTAAATAGTTTTTTGAAGACTGAGGCGATACCGCTCATATGAAACAATCCCAAATTAAGTAGTAATGTTAGGAGATTACCGCAGAAATTACTGAGAAACTAGTAAGACAATGTAACAGAGCGTGATCATTTGCTAAGCTATCGAAAACTTGGCGAGCTAGCCAAATTTCACTTCTTTGAGGATGTTATGGACGCATTGGAACTTTTAACAACGCGCTCGTCAATGCCGCGGCTAATAGAGCCAGGCCCAACGAACGAGCAATTTGATTTAATGCTAAAAGCGGCGGCGCGAGCGCCCGATCACATGGCGTTAATGCCGTATCATTTTATTGTTTTTAACGATGACAAGCGTCAGCAATTAGGCCAAATTTTCCAACGCGCGGCTATTGAGCAAGGTCAGGCTGAGGTGCAATGTGTGCAAGCGAGTCAACTTCCACTACGTGCCCCCATGGTTATTGCTGTGGCAATGAAATACCAACCACACGATAAAGTACCGCGCGATGAACAGTTAGCGAGTGCGGCGTGTGCAACATTGTTATTGCAGCAAGCCGCGTTTTCGCAAGGGCTTGGGGCTATTTGGCGGACGGGGTGGTACGCGGAATCATCGTTCGTAAAAGAAGAACTTGGCTTAAACGAACACGATGTGATTGTTGGGTTTTTGTATGTGGGGACACCAGCAGTGCCGACACCGATAAAACCGAACAAGGAATTGAACGGCAAGGTTCAGTTTTGGCAGTAAGTTAACCAATAAAAAACCAGCCGAAGCTGGTTTTTTATGGCTTGCAATTTCATTTAGAAATCGGCAGTTTTTGGTGCACGAGGGAATGGAATGACATCACGTATGTTGCCCATTCCGGTGACATAAGTTACTAAACGCTCAAAGCCAAGCCCGAATCCTGCGTGCGGTACGGTGCCGTAACGACGTAAATCACGGTACCAGCCATAATCTTCAGTAGGCAAACCAAGTTCATGCATACGTGCATCAAGGCGCTCTAAACGCTCTTCGCGGGCACTACCGCCGATGATCTCACCAATACCTGGTGCTAATACATCCATCGCTGCAACCGTTTTACCGTCGTCATTTTGGCGCATATAGAAGGCTTTAATATCTTTCGGATAGTTTTTCAGAACAATCGGCGCGCCAACATGTTCTTCAGCTAAATAGCGTTCATGTTCAGACTGCAAATCTGTACCCCATTCAACCGGGTATTCAAATTTCTTACCGCAGTTTTGCAGAATTTCGACAGCATCGGTGTAATCCATGTGCACAAACTTGTTGCTAACCACATGGTTGAGTCGATCGAGTACACCTTTATCAACACGCTGTTGGAAAAAGGCCATATCGTCAGCGCGTTCTTCAAGCACCGCATTGATACAGTACTTCAGCATGTCTTCTGCTAAGTAAGCAATGTCGTTCAAATCAGCGAACGCGACCTCTGGCTCTACCATCCAAAATTCAGCTAAGTGGCGGCTGGTGTTGGAGTTTTCGGCGCGGAACGTCGGGCCAAAGGTATAGATTTTTGATAGTGCACAGGCGTAGGCTTCGCCATTTAACTGACCAGAAACAGTCAAAAACGCTTCTTTTCCGAAAAAGTCTTTGCTGAAATCGATGCCACCATTATCTGTGTGCGGCAGGTTCATCAAGTCCAATGTCGAAACACGGAACATTTCGCCAGCACCTTCGGCGTCCGAAGCGGTAATGATCGGGGTTGCAACCCACAAATAACCACGCTCATGGAAGAAACGATGCAAAGCTTGTGATAAGCAATTACGTACGCGCATGACAGCACCAGTAATATTGGTGCGTGGGCGCAGGTGAGCAAATTCACGCAAGTATTCCATGGAATGAGGCTTTGGCGACATAGGATAGGTGTCAGGATCTTCAACAAAGCCGTAAACGTGAACCGCAGTGGCTTGAATTTCGAAGCTTTGACCTTTGCCGGCGTTTTCAGCTACCGTTCCGGTGATCGCAACGCTACAGCCAGTGGTTAGTTTGAGAATCTCATTGTCATAATTGTCGAGATTATTCGGTACGACCGCCTGAATAGCGTCAAAACACGAACCATCATGCACGTTGATAAATGAAATGCCTGCTTTTGAATCGCGACGGGTACGAACCCAACCGCGTACAGTAACTTCATCACCAACGGCAACTTTTCCCGATAAAACATCGACAATTGTAGCGAAGGACATGGGCCTACAAACTCCGTTAGTTAAGGTATAAGAATAAAATAGGCTGATATGTTACCTTGCTTTGCGCCAGACTCAAGCGAAAATCACACCGAAGCCGCCAGTAAACACATGCTATGGGTAATTTTACTCAGTTGATCGGGACGAATAACAAATGGTGGCATCACATAGATTAACTTCCCAAAGGGGCGAATCCATACGCCATGTTGAACACATAAGCGTTGCGCGGCGGCAACATCAACGGCATGTTTCATCTCGATGACGCCGATAGCACCAAAGCATCGCACATCGGCGACGTTCGGCAGTTGTCGTGCTGGTTCAAGTTCAGCTACGAGCTGCGCATTGATCATAGTGATTCGCTGTTGCCATGAGCTATCAAGCAGAACATCAATGCTGGCACAGGCAATGGCACAGGCGAGGGGGTTACCCATAAAGGTTGGGCCATGCATGAATGCGCCGCCTGCGGGACCACGGCTGATTGTCTCGGCGATATCATCACGGCATAGCACGGCAGCTTGCGTGAGATAACCGCCGGTTAATGCTTTGCCGAGACACATAATATCTGGCGTGATGTTGGCGTGCTCGCAGGCAAATAACTTGCCGGTTCGACCAAAACCTGTTGCAATTTCATCCGCAATCAATAGCACATTGTATTGGTCGCATAATTCGCGTGCCCCACGCAGATATTCCGGATGATAAAACCGCATCCCACCAGCACCTTGCACGATAGGCTCGAGAATTAAAGCGGCCAACTCATGTTGATGCTGTTCAAGAAGTTGTTTCAACGGGGCTAAATAATCAGTGTGCCACGGTTGTTCAGGCGTGATATTGGGAATAGGGGCAAATAGTTGCTCTCTCAGGCTACCTTTAAACAAGCTATGCATGCCATTGACGGGGTCGCAAACAGACATAGCGGCAAAGGTATCACCGTGATAGCCGCCGCGAATGGTGGCCATTCTGTTCTTTTGCGGAAGTTCACGACTGAACCAATATTGCACAGCCATTTTAATTGCGACTTCAATGGAAACTGAGCCTGAATCGGCAAGAAACACACGATTTAACCCGGCTGGTGTTAACTCAACGAGCTTTTGTGATAACCGAATTGCTGGTTCATGGGTGATACCACCAAACATCACGTGACTCATGTTTTTCAACTGTTCAGTAGCGGCTTGGTTCAGCTGAGGGTGGTTGTAGCCATGAATCGCGGCCCACCAAGACGACATGCCATCAATCAGTCGGGTGCCATCGTTAAGAATCAATTCGCAACCTTCAGCTGCAACAACCGGATACACCGGTAGCGGGTCATTAAAGGAGGTATAAGGGTGCCAGATGTGTTGGCGATCAAATTGCAAGTCGCTATTTGTGATCATTGATTAAATAATAACCGTTTGTAATTTTATCGAGTTAATTAAAGTTGACAGTCTAGGTAAACTCCGTACCCTGTGCAATACCAAATCACTATTTTCAAACGTTGTATCCAAGGATCTAACTATGTCGGCTGTCATTCGCCATGACTGGCAACTCAATGAAATTGAGGCTCTTTTCGCGTTACCTTTTAATGATCTATTGTTTCAAGCGCAGCAAGTTCATCGTCAAAACTTCGACGCCAATGCGGTACAGGTGAGTACTTTATTGTCAATTAAAACCGGTGCTTGCCCGGAAGACTGCAAATACTGCCCACAGAGTGCACATTATCGTACCGACGTGGATAAAGAGCGGTTAATGGCCGTCGAAAAGGTTCTGGAAGAGGCGCGTGCGGCTAAAGAGCAGGGTGCAAGTCGTTTCTGTATGGGCGCCGCGTGGCGTAATCCTAAAGATCGCGACATGCCGTATGTGATTGAAATGGTACGAGGCGTGAAGGAGCTGGGATTAGAAACCTGTATGACGCTGGGGATGTTGAGCCCGCAACAGGCTCAGGCGCTGAAACAAGCTGGTCTCGATTATTACAACCATAACCTTGATACGTCACCGGAATTCTACGGCGAGATTATTTCCACTCGCACTTATGCCGATAGACTGTCGACACTACAGAATGTGCGCGATGCGGGCATGAAAGTGTGTGCTGGCGGTATTGTCGGTATGGGCGAAAGCCGTCGCGATCGCGCTGGCTTATTGGCACAATTGGCCAATTTACCGCAGCACCCAGAAAGCGTCCCGGTCAATATGCTTGTTAAGGTGCAAGGGACGCCATTTGCCGAGCTCGATGATCTCGATCCGTTTGAGTTTGTACGCACCATTGCCGTAGCTCGAATTCTGATGCCACAAAGCTTTGTGCGCTTGTCGGCTGGTCGCGAAACCATGAATGATCAACTCCAGGCGTTATGCTTTATGGCCGGCGCTAATTCAATTTTTTATGGCGAACGCCTACTTACCACCGCGAACCCAGAAACCAATCGTGACTTGGCCTTGTTTGAACGACTTGGACTAGAACCATTAGCACACGAAGATTACAGTGATGATGTTCATGAAGCGGTGATTTCAGATGCTGTCGCTGAACAGCAGCAACCTGTGCGTTATTACGAAGTAAGCTGAGTAGGCGCGTTGAGTTTATGCAAATTACGAGTCAGCTCTCATCTCAATTGGAACAATTGCGTCAGCAACATCGATATCGAACGCTGACGCAACGCCAATCGAGCCAAGTACAATTCGGTAACAATGATTACCTCGGGCTATCTATGCACCCGAGGGTTAAAGCCGCGTATGCCGAAGGTATTCATCAATTTGGTGCAAGTAGTGGGGCTTCGCCGTTGGTGAGTGGCTATCAAGCACCGCATGCGTATTTGCGTGAACAGCTGGCACAGTGGTTGGGGCGCGAAGATGCCTTGTTGTTTAGTAGTGGATTCGCCGCGAATCAATGCGTTATGCAAGCATTGGCGTCAATCTATCAACGCATTGTACTGGACAAACTGAGTCATGCTTCACTGATTGATGGGGTGCGCCATTTCGAGCATTGGAAGCGGTTTCGTCATAATGACGTGGCTCACGCGGCGCAGTTGTTGGTGCCTAATGAAGCGAACTTATTAGTCACGGAGAGTGTTTTTAGTATGGACGGCGATAGCGCACCATTAACTGAACTCGCGAACCTACAAGCTGACCTTTGGGTTGATGATGCACACGGCATTGGCGTTGTCGGTGACGATGGTCGTGGTGCGGCTGAGCAGCTAAGTGCAATGCAAGCGCCACTGTTAACTATAACGTTTGGTAAGGGATTAGGTGTGATGGGAGCTGCTATTGTGGGCTCATCGCTACTGATTGATTATTTAACGAATCATGCGCGCGAGTTTATTTATTCAACGGCAATGCCAGCCGCTCAAGCGTTGGCTGTGAGTGCTGCGGTTGATGTTGTGGCAAGCTCAGAAGGCGCAGTGCTGCGCCAACGCTTAAACGATACCATTCAATACTTTCGTGAATGTTGTCGCTTAAATGGCTTACCGATAGGCGATAATCATCACGCCATTCAAACATTGATTGTTGGTGACGACGCCAAAGCGGTGGCGTGGGGACAAGCGCTACAGACACACGGTATTCACTGCGGCGTGATTCGGCCGCCAACAGTACCGCAGGGTAGTGCAAGACTGCGCATGACTATTGCTGCAACGCATTCCAACGCTCAAATTGATAACCTCGTTGCCGCTTTAGTAGCAACTCGAGAATCATTAGAAAGGGCAGAGATAACGTGATGATTTCTGTTCATTCGCTTGAAAAACCGGCGCATAAGCAAAAAATCGCAGCGCATTTTAGTCGTGCTGCGCAATCCTATCAGCACCATAATGGCCTACAACGCTGGTGTGCGAACCGATTGCTTGGTTGGTTGCCAGCAACAACCGGTATGACAGCTGACATCGGCTGTGGTCCCGCAGTGAATACTGATGCACTGCTGGCGCGCACGAGTCATTATATTGGCCTAGATATCGCGTCAGGTATGCTGAGCGAGGCACAATCCAATTATCCCGATAACGCTTGGCTCAGAGCTGATCTCGAGCAGTTGCCATTTGCCGCAGCAGCTATTGATACAATCTATGCAAACCTTGCCGTGCAGTGGGCTGATGATTTGGCCGCGACATTAAAGCAATGGCTGCAGGTGTTGCGCCCGTCGGGTTGTATTGTCGCTAGTACGGTGCTGTCGGGGTCATTATCACCACTCGCTGATTACTTTCAGCAATATACCGGTGCAAAGCGGCACAACCGATTCTATTCAACAACAACGTTACACCAAATTCTAAGCTCGCTTGATGGGGTATCCGTACAATTTGAGGTTGAGCAAGTCACGGTGCCGTATCAAAGTGTACGTAGCATGCTTTATGACCTCAAAGGTATTGGCGCGAACTATCAACCACAACCTCAACAACCATTGACTAGAAAAAATCTCAGCCAGGTTGAAGAGGCGATGGAGATGCATCGCACTAATGAGGGTATGCTCCCATTAACGTGGTCTATCGGGCTTATTAAGTTGACTAAAGATTAAGTATGATTGCTAATAATGAAACCAAAAAGCCGGCACATCTATTTGTAACAGGCACTGATACAGACGCTGGGAAAACCACCTGCGCAAGTGCATTGCTTCATGCACTGCATAGCCAAGGGCGCCGTGTATGGCCATTTAAACCAGGCGATTGAGGTGAACCATGAGAGTTATGCCAAGGTAAACCCTTATTGTTATGCGCCACCCATTGCCCCGCATATTGCTGCAGCTCAAGTAAAAAGTACGCTGACCGTGCGCAGCATTATTGAGAATCTTGAGACGGCGCTTTTTGAGCCACAGAACACTACAAGCCATGACTTGGTGTTAATTGAAGGCGCGGGCGGTTGGCTCGTGCCACTGAACGACGAAGAGTCTCTGGCTGACCTTGCAAAAGCGCTGCAAGCTGACGTGTTGTTGGTTATCGGTATGAAACTGGGCTGCTTGAGCCACGCGTTATTGACGGTAGAAGCGATTCAGCGAAGTGGACTCAAGTTAGTGGGATGGATTGCAAATCAGCCGCAACAAGAGCAAATGGCGTATTACCAAGAAAATTTAGAGACCCTAAAGCGGATGATCGATGCACCTTGTTTAGGCGAAGTGCCATTTCACCCAAACCTTGATGAAACGGCACTTGCGAAACATATTAACGTGCAGGCATTGCGATTATAACCATTGAGAACAGTCTTGTTCTGGCATTAACGGTTGTTTGTCACCACCCAAGAAGATATGTCCTGGCGCTTCGCCAAAGTAACGCATCTGAGCGCCGTTTATACGCAGATAAGAACCCTCAGGAATAGCAATAATCGGTGTTTTCGGCTCTATCGCCATAAACTCTCCGAGGCGTTGGTCACGAGTTTCGCCATGAAAACCTGGCGGTTGATAGTCGGTGTAGTGCGGATTTAACTGCACCTCAACAAGTTGTAGAGCATTAAACGATGGCGGTTCAATAATCGGCATGTCGTTGGTGGTGCGAATACTTAAACCAGCAATATTAGAGCCGGCGCTCCAACCAACGTAAGGCACACCGGAATTAACTGCTGCCTGAATTGGTGCAATCAGGTTATGTTCGTATAGTTTGGTGAGGAGCTGAAAGGTGTTTCCGCCGCCAACCATAATCGCTTCAGCCTGATTGATTGCTGCGACTGGATCCGATTCCGACTCAATACCGTATACATCAATGCCAGCAGGAGCAAGAGCGGCGCGTACTTTATCGGTGTAGGTAGTGTTGGAGAAACCGACACCCGCATAGGGAATAAATAAAATACGGCGTTGGCCGCAGTGCTCAGTAATAGGTTTGATGCATGGCGCGAGGTAGTCGCTATCGCCAGCTTTCGAACTGCTAAGTAACAGAATTTGAGCGTCAGCCATTCATTTTTCTCCTTCATTGGGCTCGCAAAAGGTTCGATTGCGCAAGCGTATCAAAATAGTTACCAAAAAACATTCTAAAAGCCTTGTATTTCAAGGCTAACGCCCTTATAAATCGGGGTATCTGTTGAGGTCATTGTGAGGTTTTGAGAAATGTTGCGGATTGCTCTGTTTTTAGCAACAAACTTGGCTATTTTATTGGTTTTGGGTGTGGTGATGAATCTCGTACTTCCAGCGATGGGAGTCGAACCGAGCCAATATCAAGGGTTATTTATATTTGCTGCGCTGTTCGGCTTTGGTGGCGCATTCATTTCGTTAGCCATGTCGAAGTGGCTGGCAAAGCGCTCGGTTGGTGCTCAAGTTATTAATCAACCGCGTAATGGCACTGAAAAATGGCTGGTTGATACCATTGCAACGCAAGCTCACAAAGCTGGCATTCCAATGCCGGAAGTCGCAATCTATGACTCGCCAGAACCGAATGCATTCGCCACCGGTGCAAGCAAAAAAAGCTCGCTAGTAGCTGTCAGCACCGGCTTGTTGCGTTCGATGACCCAAGATGAAGTCGAGGCGGTATTGGCACACGAGGTGAGTCATATTGCTAATGGTGATATGGTAACACTGACCCTGATTCAGGGCGTTGTGAACACATTCGTTATCTTTTTTGCACGAGTTATTGCCGGTGTCATCGATAATGCGACGCGCAGCAATTCACAGAATGGTCAAGGGCTTGGTGGTTTGGCGTACTTCGGTATCGTCATGGTACTCGAGTTAGTGTTCGGCATTTTGGCCAGTATTATTGTGATGTGGTTCTCGCGCCAGCGCGAGTTCCGTGCCGATGCGGGCTCGGCAAGCCTCGTAGGCAAGCAAAAAATGATTGCTGCGTTGCGTCGCTTGCAAGGTGCGCAAGAGTCAACACTTGATGGCTCGATGATGGCGTTTGGTATACAAAGCAAACGCAGCTTCAGTGAACTATTTATGAGCCATCCACCACTAGCAAAACGTATTCGTGCTTTAGAAAACTTATAAGAGATTAAGGAAAGTCATGACTAATTGGAGTGCCCGTAGCTGGCGGGATAAAGCCATTCAGCAACAACCGAACTATGCATCGAAAACCGCATTACAACAGGTTGAGCAGCAGCTTAAAACCTTCCCACCGTTGGTTTTCGCTGAGGAAATTCGCGCGTTGCGCAGCCAGTTAGGGCGTGTAAGCCAAGGTCATGGTTTTTTATTGCAAGGCGGCGATTGCGCCGAAACCTTTAGTGATTTTACTGCACCGAAAATTCGCGACACTTTTAAAGTTATTTTGCAAATGGCGGTTGTATTGACGTTTGCAGGATCTTGTCCGGTCACCAAAGTTGCGCGGATGGCGGGTCAATACGCAAAACCACGTTCGAGTGACTTAGAAACCGTTGATGGTGTGTCGTTGCCGAGTTATCGCGGCGATATTATCAATGGCGCGGATTTCACAATCGAAGCACGCGAACCCGACCCGCAGCGGATGATCAATGCTTACCATCATTCTGCGGCTACGCTAAACCTGCTGCGCGCGTTTGCGCAGGGTGGTTTAGCTGACCTGCATAAGGTGCATAAATGGAACATGAGTTTCGTTGAGGCGAACCCGCTCAAAGATCAGTACCTACGTGTTGCGGAACAAATTCAGTCGGCATTAAAGTTCATGGAAGTTCTCGGCATTAACGCTCAAAGTAATGCGACTATTCACGAAACCCAGCTTTTTACTTCGCACGAGGCGCTGTTACTGCCATATGAAGAAGCGTTAACTCGCACCGATACGTTAACGGGCCTGCCTTATGATTGTTCGGCGCATATGGTTTGGATTGGTGAACGTACACGCCAGCTTGATCATGCGCATGTGGAATTCATGCGCGGTATTCATAACCCGTTAGGCGTAAAAATTGGGCCTACAACACATCCTGATGATGTGATTCGGTTATTGGATGTGTTGAACCCAGGTAACGAAGCGGGGCGCATGACCCTAATTACAAGAATGGGTGCGAATACACTTGCTGAGGCTTTACCTGCCATTGTACGCCGCGTTAAAGCGGAAGGTCGTCATGTGGTGTGGTCGAGCGACCCAATGCATGGCAACACGGTGAAAGCTGAAAATGGCCTTAAAACGCGCAATTTTGATGCAATTCATCAAGAATTACGCCAGTTTTTCGCAGTGCATCAGGCTGAAGGGACTTATCCAGGCGGTGTTCATTTAGAAATGACCGGGGAGGATGTGACCGAATGTACTGGAGGCGCTTATCAAATTAGTGAACGAGACCTAACGCAACGCTACCGCACACAATGTGATCCTCGCTTGAATGCTGATCAAGTGTTAGAATTGGCGTTTCTTGTTGCTGAGTCGCTGAAAGATGCACGGCAAGGTCGCGGTTAACTCTGACATTTTCGAGGTTTAGTTGTATATGTCACACTCTGTTGAGCAGTTTTTTGACAATTTATGGAATGACTACATTAAGTTAACGCCTTCGGCAGCAAAGGTACATCAAGTGCTTGGTCAAGGTCGTTCAATTATTAATGACCACGTTGCTTTTCGTACCTTTAACCTGGCCCCAGTGCGGTTAGAAACGCTAGCGAAGCATTTTGAAGCCATGGGTTACAAAGCTTGCGGCGATTACGCTTTTGAAGCGAAAAAACTCGTCGCGAAACATTTCGAGCATAGCGATCCGACATTACCGAAGATTTTTATCTCGGAGTTGCTCGTTGAAGAGTTTTCTCCTGAGTTACAGCGTATTGTGAAATCGTTGGTTGCGCAAATTGATGCTGACGACGTGGCTAAGCCAGAGTTCTTGTATTCAGGTGCGCATTGGCAAATTAGTAGTACCGACTATGAACAGTTGCTAGAAGAGAGCGAATACGCAGCTTGGATGGCCGCTTTTGGTTTCCGTGCGAACCACTTCACGGTCAACGTGAATGAACTACCAGACTACGAATCACTTGAACAAGTGAACGAAACCTTAAAGCAAGCCGGTTTCCGTTTAAATACCTCAGGTGGTGAAATCAAAGGTTCGCGTGAGGTTTTCCTTGAGCAGTCATCAACCATGGCAGATCACACCGCTGTGCGTTTTAGTGATATGGAAAAGGTTGTACCGAGCTGTTTCTATGAGTTTGCGAAACGCTACGAAGTCGCTCCAAATCAATTGTATACTGGGTTTGTTGCAGCGTCAGCGGACAAAATCTTTGAAAGCACCAACGCTCGCGCTGATGTCAGCGCTGAGCAAGACGGCAACGCTTAAAAGCGGTGCCGTTCGAGATTGGTTTCTGCAAGAATTTTTGCGGCAATCTCTTCCACAGAAAATCGGGTTGAGTCGAGAAATGGAATTGCTTCACGGCGATACATCTTCTCGACTTCCTGCAACTCATAACGACATTGCTGCATGGATGCATAACGGCTGCCTTCTCTTCGCTTACTGCGAATTTCATGCAAGCGTTGCGGATCTAACGTCAACCCGTAAATTTTATGCCGGTAGGGTTTCAGCACTTTAGGCAACTGTAAATTCTCCATGTTATCGTCTTCCGTCAATGGGTAATTTGCAGCTTTAATTCCGTAATGTAGCGCTAAGTAAAGGCTAGTAGGGGTTTTCCCCGTACGAGGGGTTTTCCCCGTACGCGAAACACCAAGCAAAATAATATCCGCTTCGTCATAGTCAGAAATATTGCTGCCATCATCATTCGCTAACGTATAGTTCACCGCATCGATACGAAAATCATAGTTTTCACGCACATCGTTACTTTCTTGAATGCCGTGGGTACGATGAGTTTTGGGCTGAGCAGCCATATTCAATTCTTTACTCAGCGGTGCCACAAAGTAATCAAGAAAGTCATAACAACTGCCTTTTGACGAGGTAATGACGCGTTTTATATCAATGCTAACGAAGGTGTGAAAAATAATCGGGCGCTCACCAGACTCTTGATAAGCAAGATTTATTTTGTTTACCGCCAGTTCTGCTTTTTCAATAGTATCGATGAATGCCAAGGTTTTATGAATGACTTTTAATGGGAACATCGACAGCATGGCTTTCCCGAATGCTTCGGCAGTAAGGGCTGTACCATCGGAAATGTAAAAAATTGTGCGCATCTTGGCAGTAATCCTTTCAGATAAAAGTGGATAAGATGTTAACTTGTGACGCCCCAGTGTGTAAAATACATTGCCATCCGGGCAGTCAATTAAGTGACTGTGTCACGCTAAAACTCCACGAGGAACTCAACGTGCAGAATAACGTACAAGATTATGTGCTTTGGTATGATCAATTAGGGATGAATGACGTCGGCCGCGTGGGCGGTAAAAACGCATCGCTTGGTGAAATGATAAGTCATTTGGCAGGCGCTGACGTCGATGTGCCAAATGGTTTTGCTACCACGGCAGAAGCATTCAATGAGTTTCTCGAGCAAAGTGGCGTGAATGAGCGTATTCATGAAATTTTGGATGATCTGGATACCGACGATGTCAAAGCCTTGGCAGAAGCCGGCAAGAAGATTCGTCAGTGGGTTATCGAAACGCCATTCCAGCCAGAATTAGATCAAGCCATTCGAGCTGCCTACGAGCAGTTGAGCGGCGGTAACGATGAAGTCAGTTTCGCGGTACGTAGTTCGGCTACGGCAGAGGATATGCCCGACGCTTCATTCGCAGGCCAGCAAGAAACGTTTCTAAACGTTCGCGGTATTGATGCGATTATGGAAGCAATCAAGCACGTATTCGCTTCGTTGTTTAATGACCGCGCTATTTCATATCGTGTTCACCAAGGCTATGACCACCGCGGTGTCGCACTTTCAGCTGGTATTCAACGCATGGTACGTAGCGACATTGCCGCATCGGGCGTCATGTTCTCAATTGATACCGAGTCAGGCTTTGATCAGGTTGTGTTTATCACTTCATCTTATGGTTTGGGTGAAATGGTGGTGCAGGGCGCAGTCAACCCTGACGAATTCTATGTACACAAACCAACCCTTAAAGCCGATCGTCCAGCTGTATTGCGCCGTAATTTAGGAAGCAAAAAGATTCAAATGATCTATTCGGATGCCACAGATCACGGCAAGCAAACCTCCATTGTTGATATCCCTGCAGAATTGTCTGACAAGTTCTCAATTACCGATGATGAAGTTGAAGCACTTGCGCGCCAAGCTGTGATCATCGAGCAACATTACGGTCGTCCGATGGACATCGAGTGGGCGAAAGATGGTATCGACGGTAAACTTTATATTGTTCAAGCACGTCCAGAAACCGTGCAGTCGAACAAAACGGGTCAAGCGCTTGAGCGCTACGCGTTAAAATCAAAAAGTGATGTTATCGCAGAAGGTCGTGCTATCGGTCAAAAGATTGGCGCGGGTTTTGCGCGGGTTCTCAATGATATTTCAGAGATGGATAAAGTGCAGCCAGGCGATGTCTTGGTTACGGACATGACTGACCCAGATTGGGAACCAATCATGAAGCGCGCTTCAGCGATTGTGACCAACCGAGGTGGGCGTACTTGCCATGCAGCAATTATTGCGCGTGAGCTCGGTATTCCGGCGGTGGTTGGCTGTGGCGATGCCACTGACAAGATTGTTGCTGGTACTGCGGTAACAGTATCGTGCGCTGAAGGTGATACAGGCTACATCTACAACGGCGAGTTAGAGTTTGACGTGACCACGTCAGATGTTGGCGACATGCCAACACTACCATTAAAAATCATGATGAACGTGGGTAACCCTGATCGCGCCTTCGATTTTGCTAGCTTGCCACACGCCGGCGTTGGTTTAGCGCGGTTGGAGTTCATAATCAATCGTATGATTGGTGTGCACCCTAAAGCGTTGTTGAACTTTGACCAACAGAGCCCGGAGTTACAACAGCAAATTCGTGGTTACATGGCAGGTTACGAAAACCCACGCGAATACTATGTTGGTAAGCTTACCGAAGGTATTGCCACCTTAGCTGCGGCGTTCTCACCAGAGCGCGTTATTGTTCGTATGTCTGATTTCAAATCGAACGAATATGCGAACTTGGTTGGCGGACGCCAGTACGAACCGCATGAAGAAAACCCAATGCTCGGTTTCCGAGGTGCTTCACGTTATATTTCAGAAGAATTCCGTGATTGCTTCGCGATGGAATGTGACGCTATCAAACGCGTTCGTAATGATATGGGCCTGACCAATGTTGAGGTTATGATTCCATTTGTTCGTACCCTTGAAGAAGGTCGCAAAGTTATTGAATTGCTTGCCGAGCAAGGCTTGGTGCAGGGCGAAAATGGCTTGCGTGTCATTATGATGTGCGAATTACCATCAAACGCGCTATTAGCTGAGCAGTTCCTTGATATTTTTGATGGCTTCTCAATTGGTTCAAACGATTTAACCCAATTAACCTTGGGTCTTGACCGCGATTCTGGTGTGATTGCGCATTTATTTGATGAGCGCAACGAGGCCGTAAAAGCAATGTTAGCTATGGCGATTCAAGCCGCGAAAAAGAAAGGCAAATACGTTGGCATTTGTGGTCAAGGACCATCGGATCATGCTGACTTCGCTGCGTGGTTGGTTGAGCAAGGCATCGATTCCGTATCGTTGAACCCTGACACGGTGGTTGAAACTTGGTTGTACCTAGCTGAGCATCACGCCTAATAGATACATGCAATAAACGAGCGCGTTTTATGTCGAATTCGGATCACGTATTACCGGTATTTACAGCATTTGAACGGCGTGAAGCGCGCGTCGAAACCATTTATCAAAATTATTTGTTGGCCCTTGAACAGGCTGGCTTCGACGGTGATATCGACGGTTCGTATAGCGGCCGTTTGATTGCGGCAACTGACAACAGCGTCTATCAGCAGTTACCGCAAGCGGTTCTGTACCCGCGTACTACTGCGGCGGTGCAGCAAGCGTTCTCGCTCGCCCAACAAGATGCTTTTCGCAGTATTCAGTTTTCGCCACGAGGCGGTGGTACCGGCACGAATGGTCAGTCGCTGACAGCTGGTATTGTGATTGATTTAAGCCGCTATTTTAATCAAGTACTCGAAATTGATGCGGATGCCTGCTGGGTTCGTTGCCAAACCGGGGTGGTCAAAGACGCGCTCAATGATGCCGTACGTGCCGATGGTCTGTTTTTTTCACCAGATTTATCTACCAGCAACCGTGCCACCATTGGCGGTATGATCAATACCGACGCATCGGGGCAGGGCTCGTTGGTTTACGGTAAAACCAGTGACCACATCTTGGAGTTGAAAGCAGTTCTACTGAACGGTGAGTGCATCACCACGGCACCCAAGCCTTTAGCAGAGGCAGAACAAATTGCTAAGGGCGATAGTTTAGAAGCAGCAATTTATCGCCAAGCTATCACAACTTGCGTTGGGCAGCGTGCTGCAATTGACGACAAATTCCCGCCGTTGAATCGATTTTTAACTGGGTATGATCTGAAGCATTGTTATGATCCGGAACGTCAACAAATTGATATTTCTCGGTTATTGGCAGGATCAGAAGGCACCTTAGCTTGTATCGTTGAGGCTCGCCTGAACCTCACGACTATTCCACGGCACAAAGTGCTGGTGAATGTGAAATACAGTGATTTCCATGCTGCATTACGCAACGCGCCGTTCTTAGTCAAAGCCAGGGCAACGTCGGTCGAAACCATTGATAGTAATGTTTTAGATTTAGCCCGTAACGACATTATTTGGCATCAAGTGGCTGAGCAGCTACAAGACGTGCCAGATAAACCGATGCGCGGCATCAACATGGTGGAATTTACCGCTGTCGACGACGCTGAAATCAATGACAAAGTGAATTGGTTGACGAAGACGCTCGATGAGCTGATTCAAGCAGAGCCTGAATTGGGCATTATTGGTTATCAGGTGTGTCGCGACGCGAAGAGCATTCAAACAATTTATGCGATGCGCAAAAAAGCGGTGGGTTTACTCGGTGCAACAAAAGGGCGTCGCAAGCCGGTTGCCTTTGCCGAAGATACGGCCGTTCCACCGGAACAGTTGGCTGACTTTATTGCCGAGTTTCGTACGCTACTCGATGCGCATCAATTGCATTACGGGATGTTTGGTCATGTTGATGCTGGCGTGTTACATGTACGCCCAGCATTGGATATGACTGATCCTGCGGACGAAGTATTGCTGCGTAAAATTAGTGACCAGGTAGCCGCACTGACTGCTAAGTATGGTGGTTTGATGTGGGGTGAGCACGGTAAAGGCTATCGCTCTGAGTATGCGCCTAGCTTTTTCGGTGAAGCGTTATATCAAGAAATACAAAAGATTAAAGCCGTTTTTGACCCAGATAATCGATTAAACCCTGGAAAAATTTGTACCCCTTGGGGATCAGATGCCCAACTGGTTTCAGTCGATGCCATCAAACGTGGTTACTATGACCGCCAAATACCTGTCAGTATTCGCGATGATTACCAAGCGGCGATGAACTGCAACGGTAATGGCCTATGCTTTAACTATGCTGCTGATTCAGCGATGTGTCCGTCGTTTAAAGCAACCGGCGATCGTCGTAATTCACCGAAAGGCCGAGCGACGCTTATTCGCGAATGGTTACGCTTAAATGCCGCGCAGAACTTTGATCCATCAGGGTTTCCAAAGCAATCGCGTATCGAATTGTTGAAACAAGTTCCGAGTGCAGAGCAGTTCGACTTTAATCATGAAGTTAAAGCGGCTATGGATAGTTGCTTGGCGTGTAAAGCGTGCGCAAGCCAGTGCCCAGTCAAGGTTGATGTACCAAGCTTCCGTGCAAAATTTCTAGCCTGGTACTACGGTTTATATCGCCGACCGAGCAAAGATTATTTGGTCAAGAATGTCGAATCATTGGGCCGTGTTATGGCGAAGTGGCCACGCTTTAGTAACTTCATTAGTCATAACCCACTAAGCGCGTGGATTACGCGAAAGTGGTTTGGTTATGTCGATGCACCAAAACTATCCGTTCCTTCAACATCGGTGCGATGGAAAGCACACCAATGGCCGCAGTTCAATGAGGAACAATTAGCGCAGTTGACCGTTGAAGAGCGGCAGAAATACGTGGTGGTGGTGCAAGACCCATTTACCAGTTTTTACGAAGCTGGTTTGCTAGAAGCCTTCGGAAAAATCGCCGAACAGTTGGGTTACAAGCCCGTTCTGTTGGCATTTAAAGGAAACGGCAAAGCTCAGCATGTAAAAGGCTTTTTAAATGAGTTTAGCCGCACGGTGGATAGGGTTGTAGCGCAACTCAATAAAGTTGCAGCATTAGAGTTGCCAATGATTGGGCTCGATGCATCCACGGTGTTATGTTTGCATGACGAATATCGCGATTACGCCAAGCAACCACTCAACTATCAGGTTCAGTTGGTGCAGGAGTGGTTGTTGGCTGTATTACCTGAGCGTGCATCAGCGCTGGCGATGAAATCACCGCAGCAAGCACTACAGCTATTATCCCACTGCACGGAACAAACAGCACAGCCAAAAGCAGCCAACGAATGGCAGCAGATTTTTAATTTCTGGCAAATTCCGCTACAGGTTGAAGCTACAGGATGTTGTGGTATGGCTGGCACGTTTGGCCATGAAATTGAAAATCAAGAGGTTAGCCAAACACTTTATGATATGAGCTGGCGTCAGAAGGTTGAAGAACCTGAAGTTATCACGTTAGCCACCGGCTTTTCGTGCCGTTCGCAAATAAAAAGAATGAGCACAAAAAAGCGGGCACTACACCCGCTGCAATGGTTAGCAGAAAACTGCGCTTAACGCGCAGCTTTCGCCTTAGCAATCACTTCACGAGCCATTTGATCGGCAATCTCGCCAGTCGGGCGCTTTTCAGCAGCCGAACGTGTAAAGATTTGATCTAAGGTGTCGTAAATGTCACGTACGCGCTTGTCAGTTTCTTCACGGCTCATGTTCGCCGCTTCGCTACAGACGTGAATAACACCGCCGGCATTAATTACGTAATCTGGTGCGTACAAGATACCCATATCCATCACAATTTTGTCATGGGCAGGTGTCGCTAACTGATTGTTTGCGCTACCAGCAATGATTTTCGCTTTAATTTGCTTCAGCGTTTCATCATTAATAGTTGCACCAAGTGCACATGGCGCATACACATCAACATCAAGGCCATAAATGTCGTCTAAGCCAACAACGGTAGCATTCAGCTCGTTTGCAGCGCGCTGACAAGCTTCTTCGTTAATATCGGTTACGAATAACTGAGCACCTTCTTTCGCGCAGTACTCGGCGAAATCGTAACCAACAGCGCCAAGACCTTGAACAGCAATCTTCAACCCGTTGAGGTTATCGTTACCGAACTTATGCTTAGCGGCTGCTTTCAAACCTAAGTAAGTACCAAGTGCAGTATGTGGTGATGGGTCACCAGCTTTTTCTGCAGTACCTGCAACGTAGCTGGTTTCTTCTGCAACATAGGCGATATCGCTGGTGCGAATATTGACGTCTTCTGCCGTGATATAACGACCGCTAAGCGAGTTAACAAAACGACCATAGGCACGCATTAATTCTGGCGTTTTAATTGTTTTAGCGTCGCCGATGATCACTGCTTTACCACCACCAAGTGGCAAGCCGGCTAGGGCACTTTTGTAGGTCATACCGCGAGACAGACGAAGTACGTCGGTTAATGCTTCGGCCGACGATGCATAATTCCACAAGCGAGTTCCGCCTAATGATGGCCCAAGCGTGGTGTCGTGGATGGCAATGATTGCTTTCAAACCTGTTTCTTTATCATGACAAAACACGACTTGTTCGTGTTGGTCGAACTCTTTGTGTTCGAATAGAGACATTCTAGGTATTCCTCGTTCATCCCAAAAATTGCGCGAACATTATCATTTTGACGGGTATTTCGCTAGTGAATTACTGAAATAAACTGTTAACGTTTACGTCAACTGTTGCAAGCAAAGTTTACACCCATAAAAACCGTTGCGTTTGTGCTTGAAAGCGGTAGTATTACTGGGTGTTTACAGTGTATTTAACAACGAATAACAAGCAGTAAAGCGAGAATTAACTATGGCAGAACAACAACCTGAAGCAATGACCGAAGAACAAGTGTCAGCTTGGGTTCGTGAGCATTTTCAGGCCGCTAACAAATATTTGGCGGAACAGGGAATTATTAGCGACCAAATTTTATCGAAAGATAGCCGTTATCTAGCGCCGTATGTCGCGGTGTGGAAATTTAATACGCAAGATAAGAAAACGTTGTGGGTGATTAACGGTGATGTGCCGACTGATGTCATCGGTGATAAAGCAGCGAAAGATGCCCGCGATGCCATGCGTTATTTTGCGTTGCGTTGGCAAATGCAAGCTGAAGGCGTGTTACAACAAGCTCAGAATGATCCTGAAAAGCAACGCTATGCACACTATCTCGTCAATCGTGCAGAGAACCTTTATCAGTTGAGTACAAGTAAAGATTTGTGGCAGCAGCAAGGTTAGTCTTGCTGCGTTACCACATCGATGACACCTGCATTAATGAGGTCGCAACATAACATTGCGGCCTTTTTATTTGCCAAATGATCCGCGATATCTGCTAATGCCATATCATCCCATAGCTCACCCAGTACTCGTGCAAATGAGAGTAGGTTATTATCAATAGGCCAGGCTTCGCCATTGCTGTAGAGCACGTCTTGATTCGGGCCTAATAGAATTCTTGCGCCTGGTGTGCGAATTAGTAAGGTATCTTCCGCCTGTGCTAATTCATTTAATTCGTCAGGACTAATCGTGCCTTCGGGCTGCGGTAGCGGCCGTTTACTTTGTGACATCACCAGTAGCAAGGCATGATCGAGGTCAAGTTGTTGCCATGATTGCAATAAAAACTCACGCGCATGGGCGAGTTGCTTCGCATCGACAACGAACGCAGAACCAAAATCTTCTTGGTCAGCATCACGATAACGCGGTAATTTGATATCATTCAGCTGGCTTAACGTATCGGCAACTGATGCGCCGAGTTCGGCTGCATTTGGGGCGCGAAAACCTACCGAGTAGTTTAGGCTCGGCTCAAGTGCGATGCCGTTATGCGGACAACCTGCTGGAATGTACAGCATGTCGCCAGGTTCAAGCACCGCATCAATAATTGGCTCGAATTCATCCGCCAATTGCTTCAAGTCGAGGTGCGGACAATGCTCGTTGGCATTGGTAACTCGTGCACCAACTTGCCAGTGACGACGACCTAAACCTTGAATTATAAATACGTCATATTGATCTAAGTGGGGGCCGACACCACCATTTTCAGTAGCAAAACTGATCATCACATCGTCGATGCGCCAGTCGGGTAGAAAGCGAAATGGGGCTATGAGTTGTTGCACTTCAGGTACCCATTCGTTCACCGACTGTACCAATAAGGTCCAACCTTCTTCGCCAAATTCTTCATACGACTCAAACGGTCCGTGCACCACGTTCCACGTGTTGTCATGATTCTCGATGACACGCGAATCGACACCTTCTTCTAGCGCAAGACCGGCAAGAATCTCGGGTTCGATTAAATCATTGAATTGACTAAACGCACCGCGAATGAGGCGCGGCTGTTTCTGCCACGCCTCGCGTAAAAACTCGCGTGGGTCTAAGTTCAAGGCTAAGCTCATGCGTCAAGCTCATCAACAAAGGCTATGGCGCGCCCAATGTAAGTTGCTGGCGTTAACTGTTTGAGTTCTTCTTTTGCTACATCAGGCATGTCGAGGTTATCAATGAATGCTGCCATAGCAGCTTGATCAACACGTTTACCACGAGTCAGTTCTTTAAGTTTTTCGTATGGCTTTTCAATGCCATAACGACGCATAACAGTTTGGACTGGCTCAGCTAACAGTTCCCAGTTCGAGTCTAGCTCACGTAACAAGTTATCAGCGTTTACTTCAAGCTTGCTGATGCCCTTTAAAGTGGCTTGATAAGCAATTAATGCATAGGCAAAGCCGACACCTAAGTTACGCAGTACGGTTGAATCGGTAAGATCGCGCTGCCAGCGGCTGACTGGAAGCTTTTGCGCCAAATGCGCCATGATTGCATTGGCAAGACCCAAGTTACCTTCTGAATTTTCGAAATCAATAGGGTTAACTTTGTGCGGCATGGTTGATGAACCAACCTCGCCGGCAATGGTGCGTTGTTTGAAGTGGTTAAGAGCAATATAACCCCACACATCACGGTTAAAATCGATCACCACGGTATTGAATCGTGCGACTGCGTCAAACAGCTCGGCAATATAGTCATGCGGCTCAATTTGAGTGGTGTAGGCGTTCCAGCTAAGGCCGAGTGAGGTAACAAATTGCTCGGATACCTGATGCCAGTTCACGTTCGGATAGGCGGCTAGATGCGCATTATAGTTACCAACCGCACCGTTAATTTTACCGAGTAAAGGTACTGCGCAGAGTTGTTCTAACTGGCGCTGTAAACGAACAAAAACGTTCGCCATTTCTTTGCCCATGGTTGTCGGTGTTGCTGGCTGGCCGTGAGTGCGAGCCATCATTGGTACAGATTTGTGCTCAATTGCCAACGCTTTAATGGCTGCAGTGAGCTCACGCATGCTTGGTAACATAACTTCATCAAGCGCTTCACGTAACATCAGCGCATGCGACAAGTTATTAATATCTTCTGAGGTGCAAGCAAAGTGGATGAACTCGTTAATGGCATTCAATTCAGCATTCTCGGCTACTTTTTCTTTCAAAAAGTATTCAACGGCTTTCACGTCATGATTCGTGGTACGTTCGATATCTTTTACGCGCTGCGCATCTTGCTCAGAGAAGTTATCGATAATATCTTGCAAAAATGCATTCGCATCATTCGATAGTGCTGGCACTTCAGTAATTTCCGCGACAGCAGCTAATTGTTGAAGCCAACGGATTTCAACCACCACACGATTTCGAATGAGTCCATATTCGCTGAACATTGGGCGTAGGGCAGCGGCTTTGCTACCGTAGCGACCGTCAACAGGCGACAGGGCGGTTAATGCAGAAAGATTCATCATGATAAAGGCTCCGAGTGCTCACGTAATTCGCGTAAAAGTTGCTGGGCGATGCGTACCATACGCTGCCGATTGAAAATAAAATGGCGACGTTTGCCACCGAGTTGCCGCCATAACACGGCGTTACGCACTCCGGCTAAGAGGAGGGCGCGGATTAAATGCTGATTGCTAGGTTGCTGCAAAAATTCTTGCTTGCCATTAATTTTTAATGGTTGCCCTAATGGCGAAATTAAATCGCTGTAGGTACTTCCCATACTAGCGACAATGGTGTCGTCACTAAATTGAAAATCATGCTTTTGTCGCTGCATTTGGGCGATGCGTTGGCCTAATTCCTGCAACGCCTTACTAGAACCACTCAATCGGCGCTCTAAAGCAAGAATGCCGACAACATAACGAGTCACTTCCACGTCTTTGTCGCGCGTAGCACCAATTTGCTGCAATAAACTTTCGAGTCCAAGGCGCAGGTCACTTAAATTGGGATACATTGCTTTGACGCTGTCGGGGTTTTGATTCAGGACGCTGTCCATAACGACGCGACCTGCATTTACTTCGCGAATACTGCCGAATCGAGCCACTTGTTTCACCGCTGCCGCAGCTTGTGTGAGCGCAGCAAGCGCAATAACACGTTCAAACCATTCGTCGCGTTGTAGCGTCGACATCAGAGTAACACCTCGTGGTCAGCAAGGCGTTGTTCGATAATCATTGAATTCAACCTGAACTGAGCCATTCGGCATTGGGGTGACCCGACAAGGGATATCTTGCTGGCGGTAACGCGTTTTCACAACGCAGTTAAATGGCTGTTGCGGCTGTTCACGATCGACCCAGTGCAACTGCCCAGCAATTAAACCAGTTGAATAAAGGCGCGGGTGATTTTTGCCTTGAGCCACAACCAAGACATTTCGTGCGACATCTTTATCAACCACATACCAAGGCTCATCGCTGGCATCAGCCAAGCCGCCAATATGCAAACCTTTGCGTTGACCAAGGGTGTGATACATCAACCCTTCGTGCTGGCCAAGTTCAACACCGTCGACTGATTCAATTGGACCAGGTTGCGCAGGTAAATATTGCTGTAGGAAATCTTTAAATTTGCGCTCGCCAATAAAGCAAATACCGGTTGAGTCTTTTTTATCAGCAGTCACTAGCCCTTGTTGTTCAGCGATGCGACGCACCTCCGGCTTTTCGAGTTCGCCAACCGGGAATAAGGTTTGAGCAACATGTGAGTGTGCCAAGGTATATAGGAAATAACTTTGGTCTTTATTGTTATCAAGGCCACGCAAAAGCTGGAACTTGCCGTTATGTTCGCGGCGGCGTACATAATGTCCAGTAGCGATATAGTCGGCACCTAAGGCGACAGCCGCAAACTCAAGGAAAGCTTTAAACTTAATTTCCTTGTTGCACATAATATCTGGATTTGGCGTACGCCCAGCCCGGTACTCTTCTAAAAAGTATTCGAAAACATTGTCCCAATATTCTGCGGCGAAATTAACGGTGTGCAACGGAATGCCTAGTTTTTCGCATACCGCCTCGGCGTCAGCTAAATCGCTGGCCGCAGCACAATATTCATCGGTATCGTCTTCTTCCCAATTCTTCATGAACAAGCCTTCAACTTGATAACCTTGTTGCATGAGTAGGTACGCAGATACGGATGAGTCGACCCCACCGGACATTCCGACAATAACTTTTTTATTGGCGTTTTCGCTTGGCATCACAGACATTTACTTCAATTACACTCACGGTTCATAATGGCGGCGGATTTTACCACACTGGAGGCTCTTCGCGCCACTCGCCTGGCTGTAAACCACGCAACAACCATTTACCAATACCAGCGCGAATAAGACGAAGCGTTGGGTGACCAATGGCTGCCGTCATACGACGCACTTGACGGTTGCGGCCTTCGCTGATTTTGATACAAAGCCAGCAATCAGGAACACTTTTACGTTCACGTACTGGCGGGGTTCGCGGCCATAAGTTCATTGGCTCATCCATAATAAAAGCCTCGGCAGGTAACGTCACGCCGTCATTCAATTCAACGCCAGCGCGTAATTGCTGTAATGCCGACTCGGTTGGAATGCCTTCAACCTGCACCCAATAGGTTTTGGTCATTTTGTGTTTTGGGTGGCTAATTTTGTGTTGTAGATCACCATCGTTGGTTAACAACAGTAACCCTTCACTGTCTTTATCAAGACGACCGGCAGGGTAAACATCGTTAAATGGCACAAGCCCCTTTAACGTCTGTTCATCTTCAGAGCCAGAAAATTGACTTAATACCCCATATGGCTTGTTCAAGAGTACGAGTTTAGGGTTAGCTGGGCGAGGGCGGCTCGGTGTTGTCTTGCGCCTTGAAAATCGACGTTGCGGTTTACCCGTGTTCACAAGAACTCCTTGAATTAACGAAAAACTTAGAAACACATTATCCCACAAGTTCACAGTAATGACATTGGTAAGCGTTACGGGCATACCGTATAATTGCCAACGAAACACATTATGGAGAATATACGCGTGTCAAATAACTCAAATAATACGACACCTCAGGTGGCGGCTGGCGATTTTAGCCGAGCATTACGTGGTGAGATCAAGTTAACCGTTGGTCCTTTAATACAACGCGCATGGGATATCACCTTGCGCTCACTACCGTGGATGCTGGGCGTCTTTATTGCGGTAATGCTGCTGAATATGGTGGTTTCAGAAATATTAATGACCTTGTTGCCATATGACGAACAAGCGATGGCGAACCCAGAGAATATTGACTGGGAACAAGTCAATCTTGGAAATTTTGCAATTAGTAGCCTATTGCAAGAGTTAATTTTAGCACCATTTGCAGCCATGCTGATTTTTGTCGGTATGCTAAATGCTATTGACCAGAAACCCAACCTTGCCAAATTGCGTGGCGTTCTGCAATTTGCTCCGCAGCTCATTTTAGTGGCGTTACTCAAGTTGACTGTGACGGTGTTAAGCGCAGGTATTGTTATTGGTGTTTTCTCGTTTATTAGTGTTGGCCTTGCTGTATTGCTAGGCGTGCTCGTTGCGATTTATTTACAACTGGTGATGATGCTAGCGGTACCGCTGATTATTGACCGCCAGTTGAGTGCCGTTCGTGCCTTAATAGGGTCGTTTTTAGTGATCAATAAAGCGATGTTTCCCGTACTTGGACTAATGGTAGTAGTCGGGATTATTGTTATTATCAGTGCATTACCTTTGTTATTGGGGTTGATATTTACCTTACCGATGGCATTTAACGCGATTGGTGTTGTCTATAACTCACTTGTAGGAGTTGGAGGCAATAGTCAATCAGGTCAAGAGCTTACGGAGTAATTATGCGATTTTTAGGTTGGGTTGTTGCGGTCATTTTAGTTGTGTTGGCAATTTGGTTGCCAACACAACTTCACGTACAACCAGAAGGCGCTAATGAGTCGGAAACGTCATTAAAACTGCCACAGGTTGGCACTATTGTAGAAGTTCCTGATTTTAATCAATTTGCTGATGTGCGCGATAAAAAGCAGGCGTTTTTTAGTTACTTGGCGCCAATTGTGCAAGTCGAGAACTCCGCGATTGAGCAAGAACGCGAACAGATTATTCGTATTCAAGAACACTTGGTTGCGGGTAATAAATTGTCGAATAAGCAAACAAAGGCGTTCGCAACCATCGCCAAGCGTTACAATGTTGAAGTTGATACTAATGATTATGAGGCGACGTTAGCGGTGTTGTTGCGTCGTGTTGACGTCGTTCCAGAGGCATTAGTGCTGGTTCAAGCTGCGAACGAATCGGGCTGGGGCACATCGCGTTTTGCCACTGAGGCGTTAAATTTCTTTGGCCAGTGGTGTTTCACAAAGGGCTGTGGTTTGGTGCCTGATGCTCGCGTAGATGGTATGAACCATGAAGTGCGTAAGTTCTCATCAGTCAACGCATCAGTTCGAAGCTATTTACGTAATATCAATACCCATCCAGCGTATTTTGAATTACGTCAACTGCGTGCGGAAAAACGAGCTGCTGGGGCGGATGTTCGTGCGCTCGATTTAACCCCTGGTTTGTTAAGCTATTCAGAGCGGGGCGAAGAATACATTCACGAGTTAAATTCAATGATACGTGTTAATCGCCCAATTATTATCGATGTGCTTGAGCCTAGCTCAAATTCAGCACCCGAATAACTCCATTGCTGCCGGCTTGTTCTTGGTCGGCAGCATCATCTTCCTCGTTACGATAATTCAAAAACTCAGTTGGTGCACTGTGATCAAACGCTTGGTCACCATCAGGGTTTTCTTCGCCAGTTGCATGAATATTTTTAAAGTCGTACAGGGCAGGGTCTGCTAAGTGCGATGGCACAATATTTTGTAGTGCCGTAAACATGCTTTCAATACGACCAGGATACTGACGATCCCACTGCTTTAATAAATCTTTGATGACTTTACGCTGTAGATTTTCCTGCGAGCCACACAAGTTGCACGGAATAATCGGAAAATTCATATGCTCTGCATATTTGGCGATATCTTTTTCACGGGTGTAGGCAAGAGGGCGGATCACAACATGTTTGCCATTGTCGCTGACTAACTTTGGCGGCATGGATTTCATTTTGCCACCATAAAACATGTTCAACATGAGTGTTTCGAGCATGTCATCACGATGATG
>NCJS01000050.1 GCA_002279005.1 Idiomarina sp. 34-48-12
CTTCGCCGATGCACAAAGTTTGTATGACGCACTTGGCCAAGCAACGCCAAAGGTACTGCTGACCGATATTCGTATGCCCGGCGATGATGGCTTACAGGTGTTACGTAAGCTATCGACTGATTACCCGCAGGTTGCAGTGATTGTGATGACGGCGCACTCTGATCTGGATTCCGCCGTGAGTGCGTTTCAAGGTGGTGCCTTTGAGTACCTCGCCAAGCCGTTTGATTTAGACGAAGTGGTGCATACCGTTAGCCGTGCGTTAACCCGAGAAACTGCCGCGCAAGACACTAACGACGCCCCAGATACAACCACCGAAGTGCGTGAAATGATAGGTAACGCCCCAGCGATGCAGGATGTATTCCGTGCCATCGGGCGTCTATCTCATTCAAGTGTTACCGTATTGATTACGGGTGCGTCTGGCAGCGGTAAGGAATTGGTAGCACGCGCCTTGCACCAACATAGCCCACGCGCGAACAAGCCATTTATTGCATTGAATATGGCCGCTATTCCGGCTGATCTCATTGAATCCGAATTATTCGGCCATGAAAAAGGCGCTTTCACCGGCGCCACCCAAAAACGCCAAGGTCGCTTCGAACAAGCCCACGGCGGCACGTTGTTCCTTGATGAAATTGGTGACATGCCATTGGCGGTACAAACGCGCTTACTGAGGGTATTGGCCGAAGGGCAGTTTTATCCGGTGGGCAGCTATCAACCGGTGAAAGTGGATGTGCGAATCATTGCCGCTACGCATCAGAACCTCGAACAACGCGTAAACGAAGGGGCGTTTCGTGAAGACTTATTTCACCGCCTCAATGTGATTCGTTTGCAGCTACCAAGCCTTGCTGAACATCGCGAAGATATTCCGCAATTAGCCCAGCACTTTTTGCAGAACGCCGCAAAAGAACTCGGCGGTTCACCAAAACGTTTAACTGCGGCCGCCGAGCAAGTATTGCAACATGCGCCATGGCCAGGAAACGTCCGCCAGCTCGAAAATACCTGCCGCTGGCTAACCGTAATGGCGCCGGGGCAAACTATCGATGTACCTGATTTACCTGAAGATTTATTTCCTGAAAGTGGTAAAATGCCGCAGGAAAATTCTGCTCAATGGTATACACTGTTACGCGACGAATTAAAAAAGCGAAGCGAAGCAGGCGATACCCATATCTTAGATGACCTACTGCCAAGCATTGAACGGTTAGCGCTTGATGTTGCCTTAGAATACACCGAAGGGCATAAGCAAAAAGCTGCCGAACTTTTAGGCTGGGGCCGCAATACCGTAGCCCGCAAACTAAACGAATCAAAATAACAGCACCGGTAAAAGTTCTGTAAACACGGTATCAAGCGCCGTAGAATCTTTACATAATTAAGAACACCGATTATAAGCTGTAGACAGAAACGCAGGACGACATCCCCATGACTAAGTTATTACTTGTAGATGATGACGCAGAATTAAGCAGTATGTTAGAGCAAATTCTTACCAAAGAGGGCTACCAGTTAACGCTTGCCCCAGACGGTGAGATTGGTTTGCAACGCGCGTTAAGCGGCTCTTTTGATTTGATTCTACTTGATGTGATGTTGCCAGGTATTGATGGCTTCCAATTGTTGCAACGGTTACGCCAGCAATTACGCAGCACACCAGTACTGATGCTTACCGCACGTGGCGACGATGATGATCGCGTACAGGGCCTTGAGCTTGGCGCCGATGACTATTTGCCAAAACCATTTAACCCACGTGAGCTGGTAGCTCGCGTAAAAGCCCTGTTGCGCCGTACGCCAAACACCTCGGTGCGTCCAGAGCCACTCGAATATGCAGGCTTCCACGTGAATCCGCTGCAAAACGAAGTGCGTTGCGATGAGCAGCTGTTAGAACTCACCCCAACTGAATTCGATATTTTGCGCGCATTAGTGCAAGGCAAAGGCCAAGTGGTGAGCAAAGACCAACTATCAGTAGCGGCACTCGGTCGTCAATTAGCACCGTTTGATCGTAGCCTCGACGTACACATCAGTAATATCCGTAAGAAAATTGAACATAATCCAGAGCGCATTCAAACCGTGCGTGGCCGAGGATATCGCTTACTTCAATTAGCGTGAGGCCACCATGCAAATCCGCTGGTACCACTCACTAACGCTTCGACTGTTACTGCTGTTCTGGGCACTGCTTTTTGCAGTGGCCAGCAGCGGTTTCTTGTTAGCTATTTGGTACGCCCAGCCGGAAACTGCAAAACCGCTTCCACAAGAAGTTCAAGAAACCCTCTCGCCATTACTCAGCGATCAGGTGACATTCTCATCGCTCACACCAGGTCGGTTGTTAGCTGGCAACTATCGCGTCGCTGCAGCGGTAACACCGGAAGAAGGCCCGAATCGACTTCAGCTAGAACCTAACCTAGCGAATACCCATCGCCGTGAATTACTGCGGCAACTCGATGCCGACCAACCACAGCAGTTGCGCTTACCAAATGGCATGTTGGTGGGCCCGTTCGTGCTGAATACCCAGCGTATTTTGTTGATTCGCCCGCTTAGCGAAGACGAGCGAGTGGATCAACAGGTTAATTCAGAGCGCGCAGAGCAAGCGCAAACCATGGTGTTATTGTTTGGTTCGTTATTGATTGCCGTGCTGCTTGGTATTTGGTTGGTATTGCCGTTAAAGCGGCTTATCAGCGCCACCCGTGAAATAGCTGCTGGCGCAGAAAAGCTCCATTTGAAGCGCTTGCCTCGCCGTACCGATGAATTGGGTGAGTTAGCGCGTGCATTAGAAACCGCCGCCCATGACTTAAAAGTATCCCGTGATGCACAACGCCGCCTATTAAGTGACGTCTCGCATGAGCTACGTTCACCTTTAGCGCGCATGCAAGTGGCGCTCATGCTTAGCCAAGATGACGAAAACCCAGACGCCAACCCGCACCTCACACAAATGAGTCGCGATGTTGACCGTCTCGGCACCATTATTGAACGTATTTTATCGTTGTCGCGGCTTGAAAATGGCTTGGTGAAACTCGATCCGCAGCCAGTCAACACACATGAACTCGCGAAAATCTTGGCGGCTGACTTAGCTTATGTGGATGCCAAGTATGGTGAGCGGGTGTTAGTGCTGGATGCTGATTGGCCAACGACTGCTACCGATGACGAGCTACTGCGCTTGGTAATAGAAAACCTCGTTCGCAACGCGCTGCAATATACTGCGGGTATCATTGAGCTCGATTGCGTACGTCATGACGACAAACATTTCACTATATTGGTGCGCGACCACGGTGACGGCGTACCTGAAGCGCAGTTGGCGCAGCTGTTTGAACCATTCTTCCGCGGCGACCCATCGCGCCATCATAAAGCTGGTGTTGGGCTTGGTATGGCATTAAGCTTACGGGCAGCGAATGTGTTAGGCGGTTCTGTGACTGCCCGCAATCATCCAGAAGGTGGCCTTGAGGTATCTGTGAACTTACCTATCGTACCAATGGATACCATCATCGACGACGAGCCAACTGATACCGAAGCAGCAGAGCAGGAGCCGCAGGAGTCCAATTAAATGTACACGGATGACGACCCGCAGTGGATCCGTTTCTTCTCTCAGCAAATACAGCCATTTTGGCGCGATCACGTTGAAGTCAATCACCTCACTCGTCCAGACGGTGTGGTGCTGCATTGGTTTTTACATCGTCCGGTGCATCCGCAGGGGCTCATAATTATTTGCCCAGGCCGTATTGAAGCCTCATTAAAATATCAAGAGTTGGTGTGGCATTTAGCGCAAGCGAACTACGCGGTTGCCATTGTGGACCATCGGGGGCAGGGTTTCTCAGACCGTTTAAGCAATAACCCGCACCACGGGCATATCGACCAGTTTCAAGATTTCGTGGATGACCTCGATGCCGTGGTGCAAGAGGCGACACGTTACTACCCGCGTATTCCGCACTACTTGCTAGCCCACTCTATGGGCGGCGCCATTAGCGCACTGTATTTAGCCCAACACAAGCACACCATTCGCAAAGCCGTGTTGTCATCACCCATGCTCGGCGTATTGACCGGCGATACGCCACAATGGCTGGCGAAAACGATTGCCGTTGGCGGCGCACTGTTGAATCGTTGGTTTAGCCCGCGTAAGCCGTGGTATTTCTTTGGTATGACCGATTATCGGTATGTGCCGTTTGATGAAAACGAACTCACCCACAGCGAAGCGCGCTATCAAATGTTTCGCGATGCCTATGAAGAAAACCCGCAGGTGCAACTCGGGGGCCCTACCTTCAATTGGCTTGCGCAGGCCTTTGCCGCCATGCGTGCAGTTCATCAACAAGCCGACCGCATTGACGTGCCAATACTACTGCTCCAATCTGGCGCTGACACGGTGGTGGATAACCAAGCGCAACGCAAATTCTTCAGCAAACTAGAAAATGAGCAAAGCCAAATCAAATACATTGAAGGCGCCAAGCATGAGCTCTTTATGGAGTCTGATCGCTTCCGTCAACCGGCGCTTGATGCGGTATTGGGCTGGTTTCAACCTGACTGATTTCGTTTTTCACTTCAGCTGGAACCACCGATAACGGGTCCATATGAATAATCACGTCGGTATGGTCGAACAGGTTGGCAACAGCCAGTTCGGCCTTATCGGCAATGTCGTGAGCTTGGCGTAGGTTTAAATTATCGTCGAGCTCAATATGGGCTTGCACAAAACGGGTCGGGCCAGCTGAGCGGGTTTTCAAACCGTGTAACCCACGAACCCCTTGAATGCCTTTAATGGTGTCGATAATTAACTGCTTTTCATCATCAGGTAGTTCGCGATCCATCAACGATTGAAACGCGCTCCAACCAATCCGCACTGCGCCTTGCGCCAAAAACACCGCAATGATAATCGCAAAAACACTATCGGCCCACAGCCACCCGTAAGCACTCAAAATAAGCGCCATTATTACCGCACTGTTGAGTAATAAATCAGATGAAAAGTGCAATGCATCGGCAGCAATTGCCTGTGAACCAGTCTTCTTAATTGCCACCCGCTGCAATACCACTAACGCCAGTGTTAACGCAATCGCGAATAGCGACACATACACACCAATTTCAGCTTGCTGTACCGGCGAGCCTTGAACCCACTGCTGCACACTGTGAATCAATAGCAACATGGCCGAGCCGGTAATCAACGCAGACTGCACTAACGCCGCTAATGATTCGGCTTTACCGTGCCCAAACCGGTGCTCATTGTCGGCTGGTTGTACGGCATATCGCACCGCGAAAAACGTAAATAAACTAGCAAGACTATCTAATAACGAATCAGTTAACGACGCCAACATACTGCTGGAATCGGTCATTAACCACGCCGCTATTTTTACCGCAATTAAAATTAATGCGACAGATACTGACGCACGTGTCGCAATTTTTACCCAATACGCATAGTTTTCGTGCGGGTTATTAACTGCCATCTGGGAACCCTTGCTGGCGCCACGCTTCATAACTCACAATGGCAACCGAGTTTGATAAATTGAGTGAGCGGTTATTCGGCATCATTGGAATACGAATGCGCTGCTCGGGTGCGATTTGTGCCATCACATCAGGTGCCAGACCACTGGTTTCAGAGCCAAACAACAGTACATCGCCCGGTTGGTACTCTACCTCGGCATAGCCCCGTGTGCCCTTCGTTGTAATGGCGTAAATAGCTCGGTCGCCCAAGGCTTCTTTAAACGCCGCGAAGTCTGGGTAGCGCTCAACCCGGCTCAAATCATGGTAATCCAAACCCGCCCGGCGCAGCTTCTTTTCTTCAAAATCAAAGCCAAGCGGCTCAATCAGGTGCAACGTACAGCCGTTGTTGGCAGCAAGCCGAATGACATTGCCGGTGTTGGCCGGCATCACAGGGTTAAATAAAGCAATATGGAACATTCCGTTTCTCGACGTTATGGCGTTGATGATTCAAGTAAACTCGCATCAAGGCGAGCATGTTGCAGTTGGGCTTTGTTCATGAAGGCTGATATTTCGCCGCTCTCAACTAGCTCGCGCAGGCGCTTATCAAACCAATCGCGTAATTCACGTCCGCGTGGCGTATTTTGAAACATGACATGCACTGGCAGAGCTTCGCGTAACTGGTGTCTCACATAGTCGCCGCCGGCCCAATCGGGGGTATTATCGTCAAAGGTCACCACAGCACCAACTCGGTGCATATCAAGCATAGCAAAACAGTCCAAAATACTATTGGCAAGGTAGTAGCTCAGCCCGTCGCTGAAGAAATTTTGGTAGTCATACCCAGCAACAAAACAAACAGGTCGTTTCAACGAGCCATCTAACATCGCATCAAGGTCGGCTTGCTGAAGCGCAAACGCTGAAACCGGGCTGTCGTAATCGAAATGCGTATACGACGCTACGCCATCTATCGACTCTTGTGTTCTTGTGCCGCCAACCAGCATGTCAAAGCGGTTTTCGTTAAAGCCAAGCACAGCGCGCTGATAACTGTTGGTATGTAGCTGCAACTCTTGTGTTACTGACGCAAAAATTTCTTGAATCAATTGCCAGTAACGTCCTGTGCCATCGATGTGAGCGCGTTCTTCCATTAACCCAGCGGTTGCCGACAGCGCGGGGTACAACGGCGGCTCTGGAAACTCGGTACGTCTTTCGAATGACACCCCATGCTCCCTATATACAGTCACCACACGCCCTGATGCATGCATATCTTCAAGTACTTGGTTCAATGCGGGTACTAAGTGCGCGTGCTTCTCATGCAAGAAGTGATAGCCAATAAGCGAACGCATCGGGGTAATAATTAGATGCGGGTTATCGTAATAGCCCAACTGACGCGCTTCGAAATCATTGAGCATGACCGCTTTCACGCGGTTATTGGTAAACATTAAATTCAGTTGCTGAATATCCAGCGCTTGAACGGTTGGGCCCTTAAATTGGTGTTCTTTAATAAGCCCGATAACAGTTTGCATGCCGCTAATAAAGGCTAGGTTTTCAATGTCATCAATAGCGCATAAGCCGCAATCACGACGATCAGCCACCAGCACAATCTCGAACGCGAACAAAGGGAATGGCACCTGCGTGAGATTTTGAAATTGTTTGTCGAGATCAGGTAACCGACCCAGCTCTCCAGCGATACGGCCAGCGTTTGCTTCAACTAAACTGCGATTGCGCGGCATCTCAACATAACGCAACTTGATGCCAAGCTCCGCGTAGGCTTCTTCAAGTATCTGTTTCACGGCTGCGGTCACAGGGCCTTCGTCAGGTGCTCGGAAGGTCAACGTGGTTTGTTCCGCGCGCAGGGGTGCGACTGTCGAAGCGACAATCAGTAACGCACATAGCATTCGCAGACTTAGAACCAAAACAACTTCCTTTTGTGGTCGCACTTATTGGTTAAACCTTTAGCAGTATATCAGGTCGAAGCTTTTATGAAACTAGACTAGAATTGACCTTTGCATTCAATGCCGTTAGGTTGACCGCCTTCAGTTGTAGGAGTACACCATGAAATCATCAATACTCGCTGCCTTATGTGTTGTGGGGGGAGCGTTTGTTCCGCAACCTGCGTCAGCGCAAGACGCTGAACGCGCCACCGGACCTAATTACCAGCTGTTCTTAATGGGCGATGAGATGGCGCTGTGCTCAAGCATGGCATGGACCCACTGCAATGACACCGATTGGCTGGATGGCACCACCATGCGCACCGACCGGTACATTAACCTAAGCGATAATTACGTGAAGCCGTTGTTGGCAGATGGTTTGTGGCCCGTGCATCGTCGCAAAACACGTGATGACGTGAAAATGGCGCTGGAAATTTTATATGAGCGCATGCGTTCTGAAGTGGTGCCTGAGCGTAGCTTTCAAGACGAATTTACCCGCCGTGCCACGCGTCATTTATATGACAGTTTGTCGGAACGTGAGTGGAACCTCATTATTGACCACCTTGAAATGCCGGCTCCAAAAGGTAAGCACGACACCGCGCGCATCAAGCTAACCAAAGTAGAAGCAAAGCGCCGAATCTTGCAAGTCATGCTCGAGCAGGCCGATAAAGTACGTGCCAGTGACGATATGCCGCGTATTGCGATTGCTGCTGCTGGCGCCCGTGACCCAATCACCGCCGTCGAGCCGTTTATTAGTGCGTTTGAGAGCTTAGGTGCGCAAGTGCGTTGGTTACCGATAGATGCGGCTGTGAATGCAGCCCAACGTACTGGCAAATGTGATGACCTTGATGCTTTGCGTGAGCAAGAGCTTGGCACTTGGAAGCGGGCACGTGTATTCCCTGAGCAACACAAACAGCAAGTAGCGTTCTGTAAAGATGCACTACAGGGCCCAAAAATTGTCGATTGGGCAGATGCCGTGTTGATTGTTGGGAATGATCCGGGCTTGGTTCGCAAAGCGTTCTTGAACCCATTGAGTCAACCAACCGATTTAATGACCAGCATTTATCTGAAAATGCGCGCGAATAAGTTGGTGGTGGGCGCCACCAGCGATGCCATGAACGCGATGACCGCGCGCTCGATGGTTGCCAGCGGTACCAGCGCTGAAGCGCTGCGTGCAGGCGCCATCGCCGGTGAAGCACCGCCATTTGCTTGCAGCAAGGACGATTCTTGCCCGCGTAACATGAACTCTGAGAGTGCAACCTATCACCCGCTTGGTGGCGTCGGGCTGTTTAGTGTTGCGACACTTGATGGTCAGTTCTCAGATATGGGCCGTCATGGTCGCTTACTGCGCGTAGCGGCAACTACCAACACGCCAGTAGCAGTGGGTATCGATACTCGCACGGCGCTTACCGTGAATGTGCTTAACGGCGCATTTGAAGTGTTGGGTGAGCGTGGTGTGTTCTTTGGTATGGGAGCGCAACAAACGGAAAATGCCGTGGCGGCTACCTTCCATTATTTAGTGGCTGGCGCACGTGGTCAGTTCACTGACGATGGTATTGCCAATGTGCGCTTTGCGAAAGGTGAAGAGGTGGTGCAAGAAGCACCGACCACGCGCTTCTTGAATAATCGCGGCATGGTCGATTCATTACGCTTGCTGTGCCAAGAACGCGACAGCTTCAACTTGATTGAGAAAGAGTTCCGTTTAATGGTGGCCGGCGATGAAGCCACCAAACGCGTGAAAGCCGGTGGCGAATGCCAAGTGACCGATGCCCGCATCGGCCTCTCTTGGCAACCCGAAACGTTCTAGCTCGGCGTGCAACGCCGGGCTACACCCCGTATGCCGCCCGATACGCAGTGACTTTATCTAGGTACTGCGCTAAATCGGGCGAGTCTTTCAAATATTCAATCACATCATTCAGCTGCACAATGCTGATCACTTGCGCATTGTAATCACGCTCAACTTCCTGAATAGCGCTTAGCTCGCCCTTGCCTTTCTCTTGGCGATCGAGCGCAATCAACACGCCCGCTAACTCAGCGCCGCTAGCCTGCACAATTTCCATCGATTCACGAATGGCCGTGCCCGCCGTGATCACATCGTCAACCAGCATCACGCGACCATTGAGTGGTGAACCCACCAAGTTGCCGCCTTCACCGTGATCTTTTTTCTCTTTGCGGTTAAAGCAGTACGGCACATCTTTCTGATACGTATCAAACAGCGCTATCGCGGCCGCCGTAGCAATTGGAATGCCCTTATAAGCCGGGCCAAATAACACATCAAATTCCACGCCGCTGTCTTGCAACGCCGCCGCATAAAACCGACCAAGGCGCGCCAAATCAGAACCCTGATTAAATAACCCCGCATTGAAGAAATACGGGCTCGTGCGGCCTGATTTCAAAGTAAACTCACCAAACTTCAACACGCCACGTTCAATGGCAAATTCGATAAAATCTTTTTGATAGTTTTTCATAAAATCGTGTCTCGTTTTTCGTACGCTTCGCTGTTCGTGCGCGCTTCGCGCTGTTCGGAATTCTTACGCCAGTGCTTGTTTTTGTAGGTCCATGAGTTCACGAATAGCGTGCTTCGCTAAATCGAGCATCGCATTCATGTCTTCGCTTGAGAACGGTTCGCCCTCAGCCGTACCCTGAATTTCAATGAACTTGCCCGCTTCAGTCATCACCACGTTCATGTCAGTTTCAGCTTTTGAATCTTCTGGGTAATCCAAATCCGCCACCGCATGGCCTTCATACATACCCACCGATACCGCAGCCACCAAACCTTTCAACGGATTGGTTTTGACAATGCCTTCTTTGCGCATCCAGTTCAGCGCATCTACCAATGCCACGCAAGCACCAGTAATTGACGCCGTACGCGTACCGCCATCGGCCTGCAGCACATCACAATCGATGGTGATGGTGTTCTCACCCAGCGCTGCCATATCCACGCAAGCACGCAACGAACGGCCAATTAAACGCTGAATTTCAACCGTACGGCCACCTTGCTTACCACGCGCGGCTTCGCGATCCATGCGCGAGTGCGTTGAACGCGGCAACATGCCGTATTCCGCCGTGACCCAACCTTGGCCCTTGCCCTTCAAAAAGCGCGGTACGCTTTTATCCACTCTGGCAGTACACAACACTTTGGTATCACCATACTCAATGAGTACCGAACCTTCGGCATGACGCGTGAAATTCCGGGTAATAGTCACCGGGCGGATCTGTTGGGCAGTACGACCACTTGGACGCATGGTTGGCTCCTGTTTT
>NCJS01000051.1 GCA_002279005.1 Idiomarina sp. 34-48-12
TAGCCAATCTGGTAGTTGTTCGTGAATATCGCCAAACCATAAATCAACAACCACGCGATTATTCTCAAATTGCATCCGATGACACCCGGTTTGTGCCGCGGGGTAGGCGTTTAGTAAGGCGTCAGCCAACGCCGCAAGCTCAGGGAAGGCACTGAGAGCTCGTTCAAGGTCGGCTTTATTGAGGGGGTACTTTTCGAACGACACATAATGCAATCGCTGACTTTCTGGCGCGGTTTGTTGAAACAACTGCCAACAAGCTAAAAAGTTCAAACCAGTACCAAATCCGGTTTCGGCAATACGGAAGGTACTGTGCAAAGAGGTTTGCCAGCGTGTTGGGAGATCGTTATGCTGAAGAAATACGTAACGGCTTTCGGCTAACCCGTTTTCATTGTTAAAATAAATATCATCAAAATCAGTGGAAACAGGAGCGCCTAAATGGTTAAAGGTAACCTCGGCGGTCGCAGGTTGCCCACGCGTTGAACGTTTGTTGAATTGATGACTCACGGAAATAACCTACAGCAGTCAATGAAACATGCGTCATAGTGTAACAATATTTAGGTAAAAAGGCGGAAAGCAGACCACTTTTTTCAAGAAGTGAGCTACCATACAGCAGCGCTCAGCAAGACAGGATAACAGAATGAGAAGAGCAGTGATTACCGGTATGGGCATTGTGTCCAGTATCGGCGTGAACAAACAAGAGGTGTTGGAGTCGTTACAACAAGGACGCTCGGGCATCGAATTTTCTCAAGAATTTGCCGACATGGGATTACGGTGTCAGGTGTGGGGGCCAGTTCGTGCCAACCCAGCTGACCATATTGATCGTAAGGCACTTCGCTTTATGGGCAATTCAGCGGCCTATGCATACATGGCAATGGCGCAAGCAATTGAAGATGCCGGCTTGACTGATGAGCAGGTTTCTAACCCGCGTACTGGTCTCGTGGTTGGTTCAGGCGGTGCGTCAGGCGAGCATCAAGTTGCGGCTGCCGATATTATGCGTGAAAAAGGCGTGAAACGCGTTGGACCATACATGGTACCGCGTTGCATGGCCTCAACGACGTCAGCATGTTTGGCAACACCATTTCAAATTAAAGGTGTGAACTACTCAATTAGTTCTGCTTGTGCAACGTCAGCACACTGTATTGGTCATGCGCTTGAACTGATTCAATTCGGTAAACAAGATCGTGTATTCGCCGGTGGTGGCGAAGAATTGCATTGGACACTTGGCATGGAATTCGATGCCATGGGTGCACTGTCAACCAAATACAACGACACACCAACCAAAGCGTCACGTACCTATGACTCTGACCGCGATGGCTTCGTGCCAGCTGGTGGTGGCGGTATTTTGGTCATTGAAGAGCTTGAAACTGCGTTAGCTCGCGGCGCTCATATCTATGCTGAAATTGTTGGCTATGGCGCAACGTCAGATGGTTACGACATGGTCGCACCATCAGGTGAAGGCGCTGTGCGTTGTATGAAGATGGCCATGGATACCGTCGATACCCCAATTGACTACCTCAATACTCACGGTACCTCAACGCCAGTTGGTGATACCAAAGAGCTTGAAGCAATTCGCGAAGTATTCGGCGACAGCGCACCATACATCAGTGCCACGAAAGCGATGACCGGTCACGCATTAGGCGCGGCAGGTGTTCATGAAGCCATTTACTCATTGCTCATGTTGCAACATGGCTTTGTCGCACCATCCATCAATATCGAGAGTTTAGACTCAGCGGCAGCGGGAATGAACATTGTTCGTGAACCGCAAAAAGCTGAGTTAACCACAGTGATGTCGAACAGTTTTGGTTTCGGTGGAACTAACGCAACGTTAGTTTTGCGTAAATATCAATAAAATTAACATCTTCATCATGCATACGGTGGTAAAAAGGTGCGCAAATGCGCACCTTTTTGTTGTATGCTCTTTAACAATTCATCCATCGTTATCTGACAAGGTTTGATTGATGCACCTTTTGGCTGATGCTTCGATGCCGCTGGTTGCCCAACTTGCTAAGACGTTTACTGATGCGCTCCATGAGCAGGGCATCCCGTTTACGTTGAGCACCTTTCAAGGCCGCCAACCTACTCCTGAACAACTTGCCAGTGCCGATTTATTAATGATTCGCTCAATTACCAAGGTTGATGCGGAATTATTGCAAACTGCACCGCGATTACAGTGGATAGGTACGGCGACGATCGGTACCGAACATGTTGATGCAGCCGCATGTCGCGACGCAGGCGTTACCTTTGTTTCTACGCCTGGTGTGAATGCCAACGCAGTGGGCGATTATGTCGCTAGCGCAGTTAGCAATATTGCCTTAGAGCAGGGGATGTTACCGAACGGCGATGTGGCAATTATTGGTGCCGGTCATACCGGGCGCGCTGCGGGACAACGTTTGCGCGGACTTGGCTTGAAGGTACATTTTTACGATCCGCCATTATTGCAACACGCAACGGCTCAAGGGCATGACGATATTCACGACGATTGGCAACGTGTGCTCGAGAGTCAGGTGATAAGCTGCCATGTGCCGTTGACGAAAGATGGTGATCACCCAACCTATCATTTATTTTCTGAGCAAAGCATTGCTGCACTCGCTGATGATTGCATTCTGATTAACGCAAGTCGCGGTGCCGTCGTTGCCGAGCAGGCACTGCGTTCAGCTCAGCAGCGGAAGCAGCGTCTCCAGGTTGTGCTTGATGTGTGGGAGCACGAACCGCAAATAGCCGCTGATTTACTGCCATGGTTACGCTATGCCACTGCGCATATTGCAGGCCACAGTGTTGCTGGTAAAGTGGGAGGGACGTTGCGCTTATTTCGAGAGCTGACAAGCTTTCTAAAACAACCACAGTTAGCAGCGCAATTGCCGCCATTGACGCAGCTATTAGAACCTTGGCCGGAAGCGGCTCAAGCGTATCGTTGGCAGGCAGATGAAACGCCGACGTGGCAAATGCTAGCATCTTGGGTGCGTGACATTTATGATATACGCATCGACGACAAATTATTGCGTCAGGCAACACCAGAACCAGCAGCATTTGATGCGCTTAGGCGCACTTATTCGGCGCGTGCAGAGTTATCGCAAGGGGTCGTCATTGGTGGGCGTTGGCTAGCGCAAGGTGAGTGGCAGAATCGTCTGCAACAACTCACATTTTCACACATACAAAAGCAGGAGCAGTAATGTCACGAGCATTTAACGTAGCTGTACTTGGTGCAACAGGTTTGGTTGGCCAGCATATGATTGAAATTCTTGAAGCGCGGGATTTTCCTGTGGCCCAATTGTTTCCATTAGCGAGCAGCCGCTCAGCAGGCTCAACGGTTAAATTTCGTGGCGAGGAAATCACAGTAGAAGATGCTGATACCTTTGACTGGAGCCAAGTAGAACTTGGGTTTTTCTCTGCTGGTGGCAATATCTCGCGCATGTATGCGCCAAAAGCCGCCGATGCTGGGTGTGTGGTGATCGATAATACCTCAGAGTTTCGTTACGAACCGGATATCCCGTTAGTTGTACCAGAAGTGAACGCGCATGCATTAGCCGATTTTCGTAATCGCAACATCATCGCCAATCCGAATTGCTCAACCATTCAAATGTTGGTGGCATTGAAGCCGATTCATGATGCGGTTGGTATCGATCGCATTAATGTTGCGACCTATCAGTCAACCTCAGGTGCAGGCAAAGAAGCGATGGACGAATTGGCGCATCAAACAGCAGCGCTATTGAATGGACGCCCAGTTGAAGTCGAGCGGTTTAGCCGCCAAATCGCCTTCAACTGTATTCCACAGATTGATGTGTTTTTAGATAACGACTACACCAAAGAAGAAATGAAAATGGTGTGGGAAACACAAAAGATCTTTGGCGATGAAAGCATTCGGGTGAATGCAACGGCTGTGCGTGTCCCGGTATTTTTTGGCCATGCAGAGGCGATACATATTGAAACATTACAGCCAATTGATGCGGTACAGGCGAAGGAATTGCTGCGTAACGCACCGGGTGTTGTTTTGTTTGACAATAACGATGATTTTCCGACACAAATAGGTAACGCTACCGGACACGATGAAGTTTTTGTAGGACGCGTGCGCAATGATATCTCTCATCCACAAGGATTAAATCTGTGGGTTGTAGCTGATAATGTGCGCAAAGGCGCCGCGACAAATAGTATTCAGATTGCAGAACACTTAATTCGCGACTATATGTAAAACTAGCCATCTTTCAATGCGGTACCGATAATTACAACGATTACAAAAGAGGGAACCAGCTCAATGAAACGGAATAGCTTGGCACTGGCGGCCGGTATAGCACTGGCACTCGGCTCGTCGGCAGTGGTTACTGCTGACGCTAGCTTTGTGAATACAAGTGCAGCGGCAATGCTGCAAGGTCAGGCCACGTCTCGATGGCAGCCTGATCGGTTTGGTCCAATTGTTGCGTCCGATACGTTATGGTCAATCGCGATGTATTACGGCGATCAGACCGACCTGTCTGTCTACGAAATGATGGACTTGTTCATTGAGCTTAACCCTGAAGCTTTCATTAATGGTCGCGCCGACCGGATGATGGATGGCTATTATTTGAAAGTTCCTGAAGTGGCGCAGCGCGCCCGAGCAGAAACTTCCGACAGTAACGTTGTGACAGCGGCGGCATCGCCGACAACCACAACCAGCGAAACACCTGAAACCGAATCGACAACGCCAGCAGAGCCGGTCAAAGCCGATATTGACGTTGAAAATACGGAAACATCGCCGGAGACCAAAGAAAGCGCTGCTGATGTCACTGGTTCAAGTGTGGCATTTGATGTTGCTGAACTCACGCAATTGCGGACGCAACTGGCCGAATCCATCTCGTTGATTGAACGCTTAAATACAGAAAACAATGCGCTGCAGCAGCGTCTTGATTCAGTCAATGCGGAATTAGAGCAACTACGTTTAAAAGTTGACGCTGAGCAAGTGGCGGAAGATGAACTGCAAGAGCAAATTGCTGCAGAAATTGTCGCCACCAAAGTTGAAGCTGGCGAAGCTGCTGCAACACCACCAACGACTACGGTAACTGAGCCGACAGCCACAACAGAAGAAGCTTCAACTGAAGCTGCTCCTGAGACGGCAATGGAAACCGCAGCGCCAACGCAATCTCAGCCAGCTGATACCAAGGTTACTGAGGTCAAAGCACCAGAGCCAAAAGCTGCTGAACCTAAAGCTGCTGAGCGGCAGCCGGTGAAGCGTAAGCAGCAATCTGAGTATGAAGCGTTTTTGGCGTGGTTGTTGCAACCATTCCAACTCACTTTAGCTATTCTTATTCCGTTACTCTTAGCGGCGATTATTTGGTATGTGTTGTATGTACGTCGCCTCAACCGTGAAACCTTAGGGCCATACAATGGTGCTATGCAAGCCGCAGAGCAAGAGCAGCAGCAAGAACAAGACAAAGACGATAAGAAGCTGAGTGCTTATGACGAGGCTGAGCAGGCCGCTTTCGCTGAAGATGCTGCCGATATGCCAGAATTTGAGCGTTTAGATGATGAAGAAGATGAGGTTGTGGCTCAAGAGGCCGACGCAGAAGATAGCCTGGAAGACGATTTAACGGCGTTGGACAGCAGCGAAGATGAGTTTGAAGCCATCGACGAAACGGTGGATGACGAAACTGATCTCGATACCTTATTAGCTTCAAGCTTTGATGATGACGCCGAAAGTGCATCGCCAAGCAAAGAAGAAACCACTGCAGAAGTTGAGGTTGAGCCAGAATACGAACCAGAAGTTGAGGTTGAACCAACGCCACAGGCAGAGTCGAGCGATGATGACTTGTCGTTGGAGTTCGATAATACGCCGGAGCAAGAGGCATCAAAAGTTGAGACCAAAGCTGCAGATTCAGTTAGCGCTGACGATGATGAAATGAGCTTGGATTTTCATAGTGATGATGCCACCGCCGAAGCAGCCGATGACCTACCGGCAGCACCAGCGGTCGATAAAGCGCCAGTGACCGACCTAGAAGTAGAGCTTGAGCAATTCGAAGATGTTGATCTCGATGATATCGATCTCGAAGCGTTGGCCACGGAAGATGCCACCAAACCAGAAGCTGACGATGATTCTGATGATGCGGCGTTTTTGGAAATTGATGCACTGCTTGAAGAGGCAGAAGCCGCGGATTCTGATTTCGAAAGCCCACGGTTTGAGCGTGAATCAGGTCAAGTGGATGATAACGAAGAAACGCCGTCGAGTATGATCGATCTCGCTCGTGCTTATTTAGAAATGGACGAGTATGAATTGGCGCGCACCGAACTTGAAAAAGTGACGCAGTCTGATGACGAAGATGCAAAACGCGAAGCGGCAATGTTATTACAGAAAATTGAAGAACAGGGTCATTAATGAGTAGTACGCGCATTGCGCTTGGTATTGAATACGACGGAAGTCAGTATTTTGGGTGGCAACGACAGCGAGAAGTTGTCTGTGTTCAAGAAGTTTTAGAGCGTGCTTTGAGCAAAGTTGCCAATCATCCTGTAGAAGTTACCTGCGCAGGGCGCACCGATGCCGGTGTTCATGCAACGGGACAGGTTGTTCACTTTGATTGCCAGTTTGAGCGGGCGATGCCTGCTTGGACCATGGGCGTCAATAGCAACTTACCTGATTCTGTCGCGGTGCGGTGGGCGCGCGAGGTACCTGATTCGTTTAATGCGCGTTTCAGTGCAACCGGTCGACGTTACCGTTACATTATTGCGAATCAAAAGATGCGTCCGGGTATCCTCGGTCGAGGCTTAAGTCATTATCACCAGCCTCTTGACGCTGAACGAATGCATGAAGCGGCACAACATCTTATCGGTGAGCATGACTTTAGCGCGTTTCGAGCCGCTCAATGCCAATCGCACTCGCCAAATCGCTGTGTCACGCGAATTGATGTGCGTCGCTTTGGCGATTTCATTGTGGTTGATATTGCGGCCAATGCGTTCTTGCATCACATGGTTCGTAACATTGTTGGAAGTTTGCTTGAGGTTGGCAAGGGCGAGCAGCCATCGTCTTGGCTTGCAACCTTATTGGCAGGGCGCGATAGAACACTAGCGGCAGCAACAGCGAAAGCCGAAGGGTTGTATTTAGTGCAAGTGGACTACCCGCAAGAGTTTGATCTTCCGCAATTACCACCTGGTCCGCTTTGGTTACCTGACTGTTAAGACCACTTTTTGCTAAACTGATTTCATAGAATATGCTTTAATAGAGCGTATTTACTGGCAATTACGCCACATGACTGAACACGTTAACAACGGAATATTATGAGCTGGATAGAGCGAATTCTTGCAAAACCGAAAAGCAACAAACGCCGCAACATTCCGGAAGGGGTGTGGGCGAAGTGTACGAGTTGCGATGCTATTCTCTATAGTGCTGACTTAGAACGCAGTTTGAACGTCTGTCCAAAGTGTGACCATCACATGCGCGTATCGGCGCGAGTGCGTTTGGCGAACTTTTTAGATGACGGCAAGGGCGAAGAGATCGGTGCAGAACTCGAGCCGAAAGACGTGCTCAAATTCCGTGATTCCAAAAAATATAAAGACCGTATCGCAGCGGCGCAAAAAGCAACCGGTGAGAAAGATGCTTTAGTGGCTCAAAAAGGCCGCTTGAAGGGGATGCCAGTTGTGGCTGTTGCCTTTGAATTCGAGTTCATGGGTGGCTCAATGGCATCGGTTGTTGGTGCACGTTTTGTGAAAGCCGCAGAAGTTTGTCTGCGCGAGCGTATTCCACTGATTTGTTTCTCAGCTTCAGGCGGTGCGCGTATGCAAGAGGCATTGTTGTCATTAATGCAAATGGCGAAAACCTCGGCTGCGTTGGCACGCATGAGCGAAGAAGGCCTGCCGTTTATTTCGGTGCTTACCGACCCAACCATGGGCGGTGTATCAGCAAGTTTGGCCATGTTGGGCGATATCAATATCGCCGAACCGAAAGCGTTGATTGGTTTCGCCGGTCCGCGAGTTATTGAGCAAACCGTTCGTGAAACCCTTCCTGAAGGCTTCCAGCGCGCCGAGTTTCTTGTTGATCATGGTGCGGTAGACATGATTGTTGATCGACGTCAGATGCGTAACCGAATTGCCGCATTGCTGGCAAAATTCCAGCATCTTCCGGCAGTCGCTGACGAATATTAAGCGATGACGATCCCAGTCAAACCCTCCTCTTCAGCCGGGCTTAATGCCTGGCTGAGTTATTTAGAGCAACTGCATCCAAGTGCCATTGACATGGGGCTTGACCGCGTCAAAGCGGTTGCCGAACGGCTCGACCTTACCACAACCACAGCACAAGTATTCACTGTCGCTGGAACCAATGGCAAAGGCTCGACCGTTCGTTACCTTGAAACCATACTGCGCTGCGCAGGCTATCGCACTGGCGTTTATATTTCACCGCATTTACATCATTATGCTGAACGTGTTCGCATCAATGCTGAGCAACTTGCTGAGCAAGAACATGTTGCTGCTTTTGCAGCAATCGATGAAGCACGCGGGGATATTTCGCTCACTTATTTTGAATTCGGTACGTTAGCTGCACTGTGGTTAATGAAGCAGCGCGAGTTAGATGCTTGGATTCTAGAGGTGGGGCTAGGTGGACGATTAGATGCGGTTAACATTATCGACGCCGATGTTGCGCTGTTGACCAGTGTCGGTATTGATCACATAGGCTTCCTCGGCGATGACCGCACCGGCATTGCGCGCGAAAAGGCCGGTATATTTAGACCGCAACGCCCGGCAATTGTCGGTGAACCTGATTTTCCTGAAGTTGTTTTTGCGGCAGCGCTCGAACAAGCGGTTGATGTAAGACGCGTCGGTAAAGATTTTCACTATCGCATGACCGGTGCCGCTACGTGGCAATTCCGCGACGACAATAATTTCCTGCAAGAGCTACCTTTGCCGCAATTGCCGTTACCAAATGCAGCAACAACCATCGCTGCGCTGGCGGCAAGCAAGTTACCAGTGTCTGACAAAGCGATTCGTGAGGGCTTGAGTAAAGCCCGCGAACCAGGGCGTTTGCAGTTTTTAGAAGGCGATGGTGCAAACAAAGCGGATACCTTACTCGATGTCGCGCATAATCCTCACGCCGCGAATTATTTGGTGCAAGCGTTGCTGAATCGCTACCCTCAACGCGAAGTTTTTGCGGTGGTCGGCATGCTCCATGATAAAGATATTGCCGGAACACTCGCGGCTTTGCAGCCAGCCGTATCGCGTTGGTATTTTGCGAGCTTGTCAGAACCTCGCGGTGCCACTGCTGCGCAACTATTGGAACAGGCGCCAAGTGATGCAACCCATACCGCATGTTTTGATAGTGTGACGGCCGCTTATGGGTGCGCGCAACACGATGCCTTAACCATGCAATCGTCACAACCGCTGGTATTGGTATGCGGCTCGTTTTACACTGTAGGGAAAATTCCAACCACGGAGTAGTTCATGGCCTCGCAGTTGCAAAATCGAATTGTCGGAAGCGTTATTCTTATTGCCCTTGCGGTAATCATTTTACCGGAATTGTTCAACGGTAAACCGCAACAACAACAAGAATCATTTGAAGCGATTCCATTGCAGCCAGAGGTAGACGTTGCTGAAGTGCCAGCGAAATCGGTTCCACAGCAAGAAGAACTCCCAGAATCGCTTGATAAAGTTGAGACCCTCGAAATTGATGCCGATGATGCTCCTGCCATCAAAACCGCCCAGAAGAAAACGCCAGATGCTCCTAGTAACGCTGAGTTACAGCAACCAGGATGGATCATTCAATTAGGCGTGTTTCGTAATCAGGCGTCTGTTGATCGTTTAGTGAAAGAACTTCGTGCCGCCGGTTACCCGGCCTATCGAGAAGTCGTACAAACGGCTGATGGCCCGCGCAATAAACTCTTAGTTGGTCCAGGCTTAGTCAAAGAAGAACTGGAAGCCGATCTACCTAAGCTGAAAGAATTAACGGATCTCAATGGTCGAGTTTTTCGCTACGAGCCGTAATAATTTTGCGCAAAATGTCAGCCTTTCTGATACAATTCGCGCGAAATTTGAATCCGCTAGGGAATGCTAACAATGGTCTGGATTGATATCGCGATTTTAGTGGTAATAGGTCTTTCGACGTTAATCAGCTTAACCCGAGGCTTCGTAAAAGAAGCGCTGTCTTTAGCCATTTGGGTGGCTGCCTTTTTTATCGCAAAATTTTTCTATTTAGACCTCGCGACACTGTTTACCGGCATTGAAGATGGCATGCTTCGTAATGCAGCGGCCGTCGCGGCATTATTTGTCGCCACGTTGATTGTTGGCTCCGTAGTGAATTATTTAATTGGTCGTCTTGTTGAAAGTACCGGTTTAACCGGCACCGATCGACTGTTGGGCGGCCTATTTGGAGCGCTACGCGGTGTGCTTATTGTCGCCGCTTTGTTATTTTTCATGGATTCATTCACCGGATTATCCGATGAACCATGGTGGCTTGCTTCAGAGTTAATTCCGCACTTCGGTGTGGTCATTCAGTGGTTTTTTGAATACTTGGAAAATACATCAAGTTTCTTACCCAAAAATGTTTAATGAGGTTGTTGTTGC
>NCJS01000052.1 GCA_002279005.1 Idiomarina sp. 34-48-12
CCGATCGCTAAAATATTTCTTAACTGATCGGCATTAGCCGTAATGGCGGTTTTTTCATGTTTCGAATTTAGAAGCTGTAGCTGAAGCTGACTGCTGCGAAATCGCGGTCGTCGGCTGCATCAAACTCAGCGCCGTCGGTGATGTAATAGCCAACACCAATTTTGTATTCGTTGAGGTAGCTGAAATCAACGCTCAAACCAATTGTTTTACGACCTTCAATGAAGTTCGAGTTCGCTGAGTAGCCTTTTACGTCATGACCTAAGGCCAAGGTTGGAGTCATGTTCCAGCCGGCGATAAAGTTGCTGTAGTCACCCACGATACGAGCACGGTAGCCCCATGAAGTCGCAGTAACAAAGCCTTCACAGTTAATGTCTGCAGTTGCCGTTGGGTTACCCAATGCAGCTTGGTCCGCAACAGTTAAACACTTACCAAATACTGGGTTACGACCATAACGTTGCTCGTCGATACCAGCTAGACCATGTACCTTACTTACCGCAACTTCACCGATGAAAGTGATGCGGTCAGCACCAAGCGCGCGGTCAAAGAAACGAACACCGGTTAACTGCCATTGGCTAACATCATACTTATCGTAACCTTCTTGCAACTCACCTAGGTTAGTAATAGTACCGGTTTCATCACGCTCAATGCGGTTAGAGAAGGTACTTGGTACACCGGCACGCAAGCCTGCAGTTAAGATTTCAGTAGTATTGATTTGCACTGGCATGTCGAAACGATGGCTTACTTCACCACCAACAGACCATTCGCCAACTAGAGTTGAAGCACTGAAGCCAATGATTTCTTGGTCTTCAGGGAACTGCAATACATAGTCAGGCCCCGCAATTGGAATACCATCAGGGTGGCTTAGTGCAGGAGATGGCTGCTCAACCCAGTTGTATGCAGAAATAATTGGTGTTTGGGTGTGAATGTTCATGTAGTACACACCGAATTCGGTATCGATATCAGTTGCGTAGTGACGCAATGCGAAACCATACTGACCGCCATCGTCTGGCTCGATGTCAGGACGACGCTCAAGATACGTACCGAACTGGATTGACTCTAGATCGCTTAAGCTTGAACTTGGCACGCCGGCAACTAATGTTGGGTTCAGCGTTACTTTGTTACAACCTTCGCCGCCTAAAATATCAACCGTAGAGAAGAAAGTACCACAACCCTCTAGTTTGTAGTCGTCCCACTCGTACTGATAGAACATATCTAAGCTAGTTTCGTTGGTTAAACCTAAGTTGATGTTCAACATACCAACTGGCAGCAACGCTTCTTTAATTTCAACGCCTGGACGACGGATGGCGTTCACGTCCACTGGGTTGATGGCGTTCACGCCGTTAAAGATGAAAGTACTTTCACCCCAACTTAATACTTGGCGACCTAAACGTACGTTAACTGGTACGTCGCCCATATCAAAGTAGCCGTAAACAAAAGCATCAAGCAACTTGATACCAGAACCGGTTGACCAATCGTCAAGACCATCGTTATCAAGCGTTACATTTGGATAGTAATTGGTAGAAGTATTACCGTGCGCCACTTCTTCATTTTTGATGACATCGTCATACCAATATTTAAAACGTACGAAAGCGCCGTAATCGCCGCCATCAATACTTAAATCGTGTACGCCTTTGATGACAGAAGAGACCATGTCTCCTTTATCATAGTTCAGGTTACCGTCGTCGGCAACACCTGATTGACCAAGGCCTCCTTCCATATTGCCTGGGTGGATGAAGCGCATATCACGCTCTTCCATACGCCATGCGGCACCATATGAAATGATGGAATCGAACTTAACGCGGAAGTCACCTACTTCAAACTCCGCTGCCTGGACGCTTGCTGTTCCTGCTAATGCCAGCGCGATAGCTGACGCGATAGGTAATTTTTTTAGCATAGTTGTTCTTCTTTTCATGTTAGCCACCTAATCCGATTAGGATGTTATAGGTTCAATCATGTCCGATGAGTTGCAAATATGCAAGTGATTCGTTAGGAAAAAAACAAAGACGATATTAGCTATTAGATATTGGATATTAGAAAGGCAAATTCGATATTAGCTATTAGATATTGGATATTAGATAGAGCCCGATGGTTCAGGGCTAATATCTAATATCCAAGTGCTAATATCGTTTTTGAGTTTAGAGGTGACGTAGGAGTGCGCCGTGTTCACTATTGCTGACGACACCTTCTTTGCGCAACTGCTTCGCTAAGTGGCTCGCGCAAGAAACAAAATCACCACGGTTTTTCGCGTCGGCTTGGCATGCCAAAATTTTGTCGGTTACCGAGCAACCTGTGCTATCCACACTATTGGAAACACCGGTATCCGTAAAATCAATGACCACAGTGCGGCTGATGTCTGACGCTGGACAGGCATCAACGTCATCATTGATGCCATCGCCGTCACTGTCTGCGGTGAGATAGTTGACTTCAGTGACAGGGCCATAAATATAGACAACATCGTCACCATCGGCGGTTTCCACGTTTGAAAACATAGTAGCGTTCACGTACCGGGGAGTGTTTACGAAACGTGGAAACTCAGCCGTTGATGCGAACAAACTATCGCGCGGCCCACGCAGGTTTAAATTCAATTGACTGTTGAAGCCATCTTGGCTCATGCCATTCATGGTCCAACTGGTGTAGTTCGAGCGGTAGCCATAATCGAAATATAAGGTATTGGTGGTTGGTTCACCGAGATCGCTTGCCGCAAGGGGCTGACGTACACTCACGGCATTGCCTTCGCTGTCATACACCGAAACGGTTACACGTTCGATAGCATCGCTATATTGACGCCACGTACTCGCGGCATATACCAGCGGCATTTGCGCACGCTGCGTAATTTCAAGCACATATTCGCCACCTTGATACTGGGTTACACCAGCCGGATTGAAACTATAGCCATAGTTAATTTGGCCACGCACCTCAATGGTTTCAGCTTGCACGGTTGGTGTAGTAATAAACGTAAGGGCGGTGGTCAGGGTTAATGCTGTAACAGACTTTGTTAGTATTGTTTTCATGCCTTGAGCATCCTTCACTATAAACGTTGATATATGATCATTGACGTATATGAATGTTATAGCAACGGTCTTATAACCTGTCCACGCACTTTGCATAGTTAGAAAACTGCAAAGACGATATTAGCTATTAGATATTGAATATTAGAACGGCAAGTAGGATATTGGCTGTTAGATTTTGGATATTAGAACGGCGGGATGGATATTAGTTATTGGGTGAACGTATTAGATAAAGCCCGAATCATCGGGCTAATATCTAATATCTAATATCGCTTTTGTACTTTTAGAGTTTTTGCTCTAGCTCTGGCAGCACATCGAACAAATCAGCGACTAAGCCATAATCTGCCACCTGGAAGATTGGTGCTTCTTCGTCTTTGTTGATGGCGACGATAACTTTCGAGTCTTTCATACCGGCTAAATGCTGGATAGCACCGCTGATACCGACTGCGATATAGAGTTCAGGTGCGACAATTTTACCGGTTTGGCCAACTTGCATGTCGTTTGGTACGAAGCCTGCGTCAACTGCGGCTCGTGATGCACCAACCGCGGCGCCAAGTTTGTCAGCAACTTTCTCAAGTAGGTGGAAGTTTTCACCGTTTTGCATGCCGCGACCGCCTGAAATCACAACGCGGGCTGCGGTGAGATCTGGACGCTCAGACTGGGCAAGTTCTTCGCCAACAAATGCTGCTTTATCGTTGTTTACAACATTATCAATTGTTTCAACGCTGCCGTTGCCGCCTTCTGCCGCGACGGCATCAAATGCGGTTGCACGGACGGTAATCACTTTAATAGCGTCTTCCGATTGCACGGTTGCAATTGCGTTACCTGCGTAAATTGGTCGCTTGAAAGTATCGGCGCTTTCTACTGCGATAATGTCAGAGATTTGCGCAACGTCTAACAATGCAGCAACGCGCGGCATGAAGTTTTTGCCGGTGGTGGTTGCTGGAGCCAAAATGTGACCGTAGTCTTTACCTAAATCAGCCACAAGCTGACCTAAGTTTTCTGCCAAGAAGTGACCGTAAGCTGCGTTGTCAGCAAGTAAAACTTTGCTCACGCCGTCGGCTTTGGCAACTTCGTCGGCAACTGCTTGGCAGCCTTCACCGGCTACTAATACGTGAATGTCACCGCCAATTTGCTTCGCTGCTGCGAGGGTTTTCAGCGTTGCGCCATTCAATTGTGCGTTGTCATGTTCGGCAATAACGAGAATGCTCATATCACTTTTGCCTCATTTTGAAGTTTCTCAACCAATTCTACGACGTCTGCTACTTTGATACCGGCACTACGTTCTGCAGGCGGCTCAACTTTTAGCAATTTCACAGTGCGAGTCACGTTCACGCCTAATTCGTCTGGCGTCGTCACATCAAGCGGCTTTTTCTTTGCCTTCATGATGTTTGGCAATGACGCATAACGTGGTTCGTTCAAACGTAAATCGGTGGTGACAATAGCTGGCAATTGCAGCTTCACGGTTTGCAAACCGCCGTCAACTTCACGCGTCACGTTCACGCTGCCATCAGCAACGTCTACTTTCGATGCGAACGTGCCTTGTGGCATGCCAGTTAAGGCACCGAGCATTTGACCCGTTTGGTTGTTGTCTGAGTCAATGGCTTGCTTACCAAGAATAACCAATTGTGGTTGTTCTTTTTCCACCACGCCTTTCAGCAACTTAGCTACCGCCAATGAATCTGGAAGTTCATCCGTTTCTACTTGAATGGCACGATCGGCACCTAGCGCCAATGCTGTACGCAACTGTTCTTGCACCGCTTTCGGGCCGATGCTCACAACCACGACTTCTTCGGCAATGCCTTTTTCTTTGAGTCGTACTGCTTCCTCGACAGCGATTTCACAGAACGGGTTCAGGGCCATTTTTACGTTGGCCAGATCAACGTCTGATTGGTCCGCTTTGACGCGAACTTTCACGTTGTAATCAATGACGCGTTTGACCGCCACTAATACTTTCATGTTGTCGTTCCTGTTGTTTAAAGTTCTGTTCAAATGAATTTGAGACCGAGCAAGATTAACATTTTTCGGCACAAAAATGGTACTCTTACGGGCGTTTTTATTGACTAACCTGACAAATTGTCACTTTTCATTAGGAATTACATGTACGGCATTTTAACTGAATCTGATCTGTTAGCGCTGCGCGAGGAACTTGGTTCTCGCGAAAATCGTATGCGTTATTTGGTGCAGTTAGCAAAACAGGCTGACGTTCCTGATGGCTTTCGTACTGCTGAACGTGAAGTGTTTGGTTGTGAGGCGCGGGTGTGGGTGCAAGCTAATTGGCGTGATGAACGATTGACGCTTACGGTTGATAGTGAGTCGCGCGTAGTTTTGGGGTTATTGATGGTGATTCGACAGGCGTTGCATGGGGCTATCGCTGAGCAAGTTTCTGGTTACTCGTTAGATGATCATTTCGATGCGCTTGGGTTGGCTGACTTTGTCACGTCTTCGCGTCGAAACGGCTTGCGCAATGTCATCACTAAGTTGAAAGATTAAGTTATTTCCACATCGAAATTTAAGAGTTCTCCTTCCCTTTCCTTTGGCTAAACAATGCTAGCATCAAACATCGACGAATATGCTGAGGTTTACTAATTGTAAACCTCAATAGATCCTGCTATAGTTTACAAAAAGTGAACCAAGAAGATGCACGTGATATCGCGATAAATGGTGGGTTATGAACATTGGCGGCAATCAATTAAGACTTATTGCTTTCATCGATTTTGAGCATCAAAAGGTTTTTGTTAAACACATTTGTGATCACAAGCGTTACGATGCGTTGTGCGACTATTATCGCAACAACCTTCATAGCTGATGTTCAAGTAACTAGCGGGGGCTTCATGCATACGCACCACGAAAATTTAATACAAGCGCTGAACTCTGCTTTTCCGTTGGCGCGCGAGATTCAAACTCCGGAAGAACACCAGCGAGCCTTGGCACAAATTGAAGATTTACTCGAAGATTACGCAACTAATCAGATTGTGATTGAAGCGTTATCGAAGGCAGTTGAACGCTACGAATCTAAAGCGAGTGATTTTGCAGCATTCAATCGCCGCCAAGAGCATATCGATACTGCAGTCGCCATGCTGCATTTACTCATGGAGCAACACGGTTTAAATACAACCGATTTTGAAGCGGAAATTGGTAAAAAGAGCCTAGTTTCGCAAATACTAAATGGCCACAAACAACTTACTCGTCGCCACATTGAAAACCTAGCCAAGCGGTTTCGTATTTCGCCGGCCCAGTTTTTCTAAAAGCAGTGCGGTGGCGTGCATGGCGAAGGTGGCAGTGACCGGCATGGCGGCGCCGAAGCCGGTGGCGCAGTCCATACGCATACTACCAGCGCCGGGTTTGGCGTGAGACCATTCGCCGTCGCTCGTCGGATAGCGCAATTGCTCGGTTGAGTACACGGCGGTGACGCCAAACGAGCGTTTCGGGTTCTTCGAGAAGTTATAATCGCGACGTAACATGGAGCGAACTTTCGCTAATAGCGGGTCTTGCGTTGCTTTGGCTAAATCGGCCGACTTAACTTGGCTTGGGTCAATCTGACCACCGGCCCCACCACAAGTCACCAATGGCACTTTGCGGCGCTTACACCAAGCAATGAGTGCGGCTTTCACGGTCACACTATCAATGGCATCTAATACGGCGGTGACGGGTTCACCGAGATAGTCATTGAGGTTGTCGGCTGAGAGAAAATCGTCAATGACGCGCACGTCACAATCTGGATTAACGTCTTTTACCCGCGCCGCTAATACTTCTGTTTTGAGCTGACCAACAGTGCTTGTTAGCGCCGGCAGCTGACGATTGATATTTGTGACACATACATCATCAAGATCGATTAATGTTAAAGCACCAACGCCAGAGCGCGCCAGCGCTTCAACTGCCCACGAGCCAACACCGCCCAAACCGATCACCGCAACATGATGCTGCTGAAATGATTGGGCCGCGGCCGTGCCGTATACGCGTTGAATACCCGCAAAACGCTCTTTGCTCATGAACTCTCTAACTCAGTGGACGAAAAACTGCGGCATTCTACCAGTTTTGCCGCAGTGGGTGCCAGTTACCACCAACTATTGATTTCGGCCTCGTACACCGACTCTTTGGTGAATAATACATCAGCAATAAACTCGAGTTTCTTTTGGTTTGCGCGCATGAGTTCACGTGCACTTACTTGCGCCTCTTCGAGCCAAGCACGCACGCGCGTCGCAGCTAATTGTCGTAGCTCTTCAGAAGCAACTTCGGTGAAGCTGTCGCCGTAGTTTATTGGACCAAACTGTACATCGAGCCCCAAATGGCACACGGCGTAATGCGCTAACCGAGTCGCTTGTTGCAAGTCAGATGATGCCCCGCCGTTCTTGCCTGAGCTTCCGAACAGCAATTGCTCAGCTTCACGCCCCCCCATGAACACCGTGAGTTGCGCTTTGATCTCTTCCAACGTTTGTGGGCCGCTGCCCTCTTCTCGCTGAGTTGCGATAAACCCTAAAGCACGGTTGCGTGACTCAATGGTGGCGATGGCAATGCGCTGCTCTGGTAATAACAATTTTTGCGCCAACAAATGACCCGCTTCATGCGTTGCGGTTTGTTTCTTACTGTCCTCACTGAGCTGATTTTCAGTATTAGGCGCACCAAACCGAATGTGCGAAATGGTATCGCGAATGAGCTCTGGTGTGATACTGATGTGCTCCGTTTGCGGATTGGCTAAGTTATAAAGTGCGCTGATGAAAACCTGCTCCATGTCAGCGCCACTCAGGCCAATTGTTAGGGTCGCAAACTCTGAAATATCTTCCTCGCTAAACGCTAATTTATACTTTTTCATATAGAACCGAACGAATTTCTCGCGATCAGCACGGTTCGGTATATCACATAGAATGGGTCGGTCTAAACGGCCTGAGCGAGTGACTGCTGGGTCTAGCGAGTCGGCACGGTTCGTTGCGGCAATAACAAAGATTGGCTCGCCATTCTTTTGCAAACCATCCAGTTGCGTCAGCAACGTGTTCACCGCCGCTTTCGAGCTTTGATTATCACCATGCTCTCGATGCCCAGCAATAGCATCAATTTCATCAATAAACATAATGCACGGTGCAATGTCACGAGCCGATTCAAAAGCACGCTGAACATTTTCCGAGGTGCCATTTACATTGCTACTCAGCATTTCGCCAATGTTTAAGGAAATAAACGGTAAGTCAGCTTCGCCTGCAACGGCGCGTGCTAGCAAGGTCTTTCCTGTTCCTGGCGGGCCTAGTAACAAAATACCTGTTGGCATCGGCAGGTTGTGACGACGCAGCAACTGTGGGTTTTTCAACCACATTAAAATACGTTGTAGCTCTTCTTTTGCACGCGGTAGCCCAATCACGTCATCAAGGCGCGTATCTGGGCGACGTGTCATTAACCCAGGCACGCCGTTTAGCGCCCGCTCAGAGCTCACCCGTGGTACGAAAGAACAATTATCGAGAACGATTTCAATCGTTTTGGCATCAATCTGCTGATCGACAATGCGGTATTCAAAGCCCCATTGTTTTTGCTTCGCTACTTTCAACACGAGAGCAGCGTAAATCAGTGATTGGAGAGATTCGCGTTGTGCTGCAAAGTCACTTGGTGACAGTTGCAACCAAGTTTGTGCCTCAAGTTCTTCGTTCTTCAGCTGTTTATCGTTTCCGATAACGATAATGCCGATTTGACCATCGACACCACGAATATCCGCAATTATCTCTAGTACATCCGCTGTTGATTGATTGACGGCATCGATGACAACACAAGCAGTTGATGTTGCCCGATTAATATCTCGCTCTGCTTCTTTCAACGACATACTGATAAGCGGTTGAGCTGGCAACATGGTTCGCAATTGCTGCTGAAGCTCGCCACCTTCGCTCTTTCCGTCGCCGTTCCCGTCGCTGTTGCCGGCAAGGAAGGTGACCGAACTAAGCCCTTCTAGTTGTTGAAGATAGCTATCGGCAAGTCGTATTTTTATTGTTTTTATATTGGCGAGCTGATCACCATAATTATCGAGTAGAACGTTTTGTGCCTGCGCAAGAAAGCTGTCTAGTGTGCGGCTCATGGCGCGCGGCGCAGGGCTTGGTAAGTTCTTATATAGCAATGCGTTAGAAACGGAGCTATCAAACTCATAGTTGATCATGGCACTAGAGTTTCGGTAGCCCTTCACAATGCTTGCCGCAATGGCGCTCAACGCTTGCGCATGCAACGGATGAAAGCGCACAGCGGTGCCAGCTCGCAAACGGTTGACGAGTTCTGGGGTCAGTGCAGGGCCATCGCTGTTGTGTTTACGTGCATTCATTAGCACGTCAAAAATATCTAATTCACCCATGCCTTCAGCACGACTGAACTCGCGTTGACCAAGATTCGTGGTGAAGATGACGATTGATTGCGACAACGAGGCCTCTTCGAGCGTCGTGTTGTCACACACATGACCAGTGTCGAGTAAAGTTAGTAGTGCTTGCACCACCTCAACACTCGCTTTCTCAATTTCATCAAACAAGTACACCGTGCGCGGAAAGCATTCCGCATGTTTGGTCAGTTCACCCATACTGCTATCTGTATAGGCTGAGCCTGCTCCAAAAAGATGCATATGCGCTCGATTATCGCTGTATTGCTCCATGTTGAACACGCGCAACACATAACCACTGCCGATGGCTTTTGAGAGCGCTTCAGCATAAGCTTTCGCGAGTTCAGTTTTGCCCACCCCACTTGGGCCGGCAAACGTGAAAATATCACGTAACTTCGACGTTGAACGCGACATTGCCGTCATTTCACTTTCAACAACAGCACGAATGGCAGCCGGCTGACCTTTCACCCGCCGCATCAAATAATCTTCAATACCATCACGGCGCCGACGCAAATCAGTTAGTTTGAGCGGCGGATTTAAATCAATAAACTCCCGTAAGAGATTCTTTTCATCACGCGTTTTGAACAGCTCAAGCAAGGTGTCGACAAATACTGAGTCTGCAGCAGGCTCAAACTCAATTTCGACGCCCTCGAACGACCAGAATCTTTCCCAATATGTTCCTATCTGATCCGTTAACTTGTTGGCTTCTCGAAACCAGTTGGTGGTTTGCTCGTTGATTTGAAAAGTACGTAGCGGAATGACTTGTTCGAACTGATCTCTTAACCGATAAACATAATCCGGGAAAATCATCGATTCGGCGGTACGTTGTAACCGAGAGGCAATCGCTTGTAACAGATCATAACTGCTTAAAATAGCCGAAAGTATGATCAAATCATCAATAGAGCCAAGTTTAAAACCGTCATTTTTTTGCGCAGCGGCCTTTCCGTTCGCCACAACCTTTGAATAAGTTAAGTTCTTGGCAAACTCGACGCCCATCGATGACGTCGGAATTGCTAAAGGTAGTTCCTTGTTACCAGTCACGTTGCTTGTCTCGTTACCTTCTTCACCAAAAAGGTCATCAACATCAAAATTGTCATCGGTCATATCAGTTCCCTTATCCCGGGCCTCACGATGTTGGGCGCCA
>NCJS01000053.1:0-10469 GCA_002279005.1 Idiomarina sp. 34-48-12
GGAATTAGTTCGCCGTATGAGCCGCCAGAAGCGCCGGAGGTGCATTTGCGCACCGCTTCGTTGAGTGTAGAAGACGCGGCTGAACAGGTGATGCAGGCATTGATAGCACGCGGGGTGTTTTAGTGAGTTTCGTGTTGAGAGCGACTTGAATAATTTTACATATAGGACTATATTCCTATTTATGTGAGTTAAATGGGATAATAGCACTGTATTCTTATGGCAAAGCGCGACCTACATAAAGTTTTATTTCCAAAACAACGTCGAATACTCGAAACATTTGGCGAAGATTTACTGTTGGCAACTAAACGGCGCGGTTTCACTAAAAAACTTCTATGCGATCGAACTGGGTTTGACTATAAAACCATCAATAAAATTTTTGCTGGTGACCCCGGTGTGGCGATCGGTTCTTACTTAAAAGTTATGGCAGTACTTGGCATGGAAGATAACTTTGCGAAGTTGGCTGCCCACGATGAGGTAGGCGTTAAACTACAAAACATTAAGTTACTAGAGGGGTCAAAATGAGCCGCCGCAATGTTGATGTGTATGCATCTTGGCAGCCTATCTCGTTGCCTCTGCGCGTTGGTGAATTAAGATTCTCTGAAACTAGTCGCGGTGGTGTGTTTAGTTTTGCCTATGACCACGACTTCTTAACCTCGCCATACTGCTTGCAAATCGATCCGCAGTTAAGCTTGCATCGTGGTGAATTTTATAATGACGATGCTAATCACAACTTTCGTGCATTTCTCGACTCTTCTCCTGATAGATGGGGCCGTATTCTTATGCAGCGGCGTGCGGCTATTGAGTATAAAAAAGGCTTGCGCGCGACAGATAAGATGACGGAACTTGATTACTTACTCGGAGTTCACGATTCGTATCGTATGGGAGGTTTACGATTTAAAACATCAGAATCAGATGTTTTTTTGGATAATCATGCTGACTTTTCAGCACCGCCGATAACGTCTTTGCGTGAATTGGAGTATGCGGCATTGCAACTTGAGCACGACGAAAATATTGATAGTGACGACTATTATCGTTGGTTGAAAATGCTCATTGCCCCTGGTTCATCATTGGGTGGGGCTCGCCCTAAGGCCTGTGTGCGTGACGAAAATGAGCATTTATGGATTGCTAAATTCCCAAACTCAAGTGACGACCATGACGTTGCCGCTTGGGAACTTCTTTGTTACGAGTTAGCCATTGAAGCCGGCGTGGAAATGTTCCCATGTAAAATTGAAAAATATTCTTCGCATCATCATACGTTTTTAACTAAACGTTTTGACCGCATAGGCATAAATAGACTTCACTTCACCTCTGCAATGACGCAGTTGCAATATTACGATGGCGAGCAGTCTGAAGGGGCTAGCTATTTGGAATTGGCAGAGTTTTTAACTAACAACGGTTCACAAACCGAAGTTGATCTTGCCCAACTATGGCGTCGAATCGTATTTAATATTGCCATATCAAATACGGATGATCACCTACGTAATCACGGCTTTTTATTGACCGAAAAAGGCTGGAAGTTATCACCGGCTTACGATTTAAATCCTATTGTTGGTAAAACGGGATTACATTTGAATATTACCGACACCTCTAACGCCCTTGACTACAATTTGGCATTTGACGTGATTGATTTTTTTAGACTGAATACTGCTCAAGCTCAAGCCATTTACGATGAAGTTTTAGGCGCTGTAAGCTCCTGGCAGCTGGTTGCGAAACGCTTAGGTATAAGCCGCTCTGAACAGCTTTTAAAACGATCAGCATTCAATATTTAACTAATTTTCAATTGTACGACTAACGCGGAGCGTGATTGATGTACGTTGATGTATTTAACGGCGACGCCGACGGGATTTTCTCTCTAATTCAGTTGCGTAAGGTATTTCCAGTTGATGCTGCTTCGCAGGTGTTGATTAGCGGGGTGAAGCGCGATAACGCGTTGCTGGCGCGTGTGAGCGATGAGCTGGCTCGTGACGCTGTGGTGCATGCGCTGGATATTTCCTTTGATAAAAACACCGATGATTTACGACGAATTTTGTCGCACGGGGCTTCGGTATTTTATTGTGATCACCATCAAGCTCGTACCTTGTTTACTCATGAGCGTTTGCAGTGCTTGATTGATTTTGCGCCGACGGTTTGTACGGGGCTGCTGATGAATGCTTATTTAGAGGGGCGTCAGCGGTTGTGGTCTGTGGCGGCGGCGTTTGGCGATAGTTTGAATAGTGTTGCTGAGGCTGAGTGCGCGGCATTGGGATTATCGGCTTTTGAGGTTTCGGCGTTACGTGAGCTGGGTGTGTTGGTGAATTACAACGGCTACGGTGCAACGGTGGCCGATTTGCATTTTGCGCCGGAAGATTTGTTTCGGGCGTTGATGGTTTATGAGTCGCCGTTGGCTGCGGTGGTTGATGGCGCGTTGGATGCGCCGTTTGCGGTGTTGCGTCGTGGTTATGCTGAAGATATGGCGTTGGCTACGGCGGCCGATGTGGTGGCTTGTGATGATGTGGTACGGGCGGTGTTATTGCCCTGTGAGGCATGGGCGCGGCGCATTAGTGGCACATTGGGGAATGATTTGGCGCATGCGCACCCTTCGCAGGCGATTGTGATTGCGACGCCGAATGCAGATGGTGCGACATTGACCTTAAGTTTGCGCGCACCGAAGGTTCGCCTTGAGGGTGCAGGGGATATTTGTGCTCAGTTTGACGGCGGTGGGCGCGCTGGCGCTGGTGGCGTGAATGCGTTGCCGGTTGGTTCTTTGGATGCGTTTGTTGGTGTTGTCCGGGGATATTACTCAAGCATTTGACGGTAAGGGTGAGGCTAACGGCGCTTCGCGCCACCCGGCGTAGAACGCCGGGCTACACGACTTTACCGGTGATCAACCCCGAACGCAGAATCGCTGCACTCAACGCGGCTTTGGCGCTGGCTTCGCCATGCACGAGGCGCACATCGTGTACCGCGCCCACGGTGGTGTGTAAGAATTCGAGGAGTTCGCGCTGATCGGCGTGTGCGCTATAGCCACCTAAGGTGTGGATGCGGGCGCGAATGTCGTAACGATTGTGATCGAGCATGACATACCCACTACTCGGGCCATAATCTTGAATTTGCCGCCCTGGCGTACCTTCCGCTTGATAGCCAACAAACACCACGTCGGTGCGCTCATCGCCAAGTAGCGCTTTGAGGTAATTCACAATACGCCCGCCGCTACACATGCCGCTTGCTGCCAGCACAATGGCTGGCTCGCCGCTATGACGCAGTAAATCGACAATTTGCATGTGCTGTTGATGACTTTCAACCACGTGCAGGCGTTCAAAATTCAGCGGGTGCCGGTCATCGGCTAAGCGCTGCTTCGCTTCCTCGTCCCATAACATTTTCAGGCGTCGGTATTGCTGGGTGTATTGACCAGCGAGTGGCGAGTCTAAAATGACGGTCATTTTTCGCCATTTCGGGTCATCGAAAATAATGTCCTCAATTTCATACAGAAGCTCTTGGGTTCGGCCAATGCTGAACGCCGGAATGAGCACGGTGCCGCCATCGAGAAACGCTTTTTCAATCACACTTTTTAAGCGTTGCTGCCGAGTTTGTCGGTCTTCGTGCAACCGATCGCCATAGGTACTTTCAAGCACCAGCGCATCGGCATACTCAAGCGGGGTCGGGTCGGGCAAAAGCGGGGTGTTCTTACACCCCAAGTCCCCCGAGAACACCACGCGCACCGGCAACTGGCTTTCGTTCACCTCAGTCATATGCTCAAACTCAACATAGGCCGAGCCCATAATGTGCCCCGCATTACGCAGGCGTAACCGCCAATCTTGTTCTAGCTCATGCCATTGGTTGAGAGGGAGGGGTCGGAGTAAGGACTGCACCCCTCTTAATACTTTTTCGGCCTGCGGGAAGCGGGTTATTTTCATGGCGTCTGCGAGCACAATTGGCAGTAAAACGGCGGTGGCTGGTGTGCAATAAATGGGGGCACGATAGCCTGCGGTCATTAAGCTGGGTAAGCGACCAACATGGTCAATGTGGCAATGGGTTAATACCAGCCCGACAATGTGCTGAGTTGGGAAATCAATGTCTTGAAAACCGTGCTCAGGAACGAGGTCGCGAATGTCACCCCCTTGAAATTGACCGCAATCAATGAGCATTGCCGCGTCATTTTGCATCACAAATTCATGGCATGAGCCGGTAACGCCTTGGTGAGCGCCATGATGCACAATGCGTTTCACAACATCCATGTGTCTTCCCTCTACTAATTCCGCTAAATTCTCGCGAGCTTCCTATCATTTATGACTAAGTCATATCACAAAAACAACATAACGATATAATTTTTGCATTTAATTATCATAAATATATTGCGAATATGTTGTGCTTTCATGACATCTTCGGCTAATAATTTTCAACATCAAAGCACCAGTAAAATTTACATTTCTACGCTAGTCATTCTGTATGTGTTGTGGTTATATTGATGGCATAACAACTATAAGAAAATAGAGGCGGGGAATGCGCATAATACAAGTCGATCAGCAGGCCAAGGCGGTCGTGAACCTAGTAATTGGTATTGCTTTGTTTATGGCTGCTTTTGTGATCTTGGTGTATCGATTTTTAGAGCCAACCCAACTTCAAATTTACCATTCACTCAGTTCTTCTATTTTAATTGCTGCCGGCGCTCACGGTATTTCACTCCTAACCTATGACTTAAATAGTCGCAGTGAGTGGAAGTCGGGTTTATCGCGTTTGTTCGCGGTGTTGGCAGTGATTGCATCCGTTGATGGTTTCATGGGCAGCTTGTTTGATACGTTTGACTCACAAGTTCACCCTATTTTATATGCCACTTCGGGCATAGTTGGGTTGTGGATGGCGTTGCGTCTGCGCAATGCTTTTGCAATTCGTGCACAACATATTCTTGGCGGTTTAGCGGCATTAGCGCTCGCAATTGTGCTGTTAATGCATTTTGTGACTGAAACCCCTCTTCTAGCGCGTCACCCAACTGGTAGTTTAGTTTCTGGCGCATTGGTGTTTCTCGCGCTTGTTGGTCTTTGGAATCAAAGTACAGCAAGCGAAAGCGAGTTGCCATGTGTCAGCATTTTGACCACTTCAGTGGCGGTGATTGGCTTACTTATTTCTTCAGCCATTGGCGTGACGCTGTTTCATAATGAAATGAATGAGCTGCGTGATAAAGGGCGTGAAGCGGCAATTGGGCTCAATGCCAGCCGTCGAGCAGCAGGCAATGAGCACGTCAGTACGCTGCAACGCTTAGCGGAGCGTTGGGAAAACTACCCACAAACCATTCATGATGAAATGATGTCAATTGATATGACTGCCTTTTTGCGTGATGTCGATTTTCTGGAAAGTCTGATTTTGCGCCGTGGGAACGAACTCATTTGGGAACGCTCGCGCCATCAAGACACCACGTATAAATCAATGTATTTAGAAGATGGGTATTTGCAGCAGCAATTTGACCCAACTAAAAAGAACCAAGTGCAAATGCTGGTGGCATCACGTGCTAAAACTGAAGCTGGTGCGCGCTTATTTATTCATGTGCCGATTGATTTTAAAGACGACAATTACGAGAGTGGCTATTGGGGTATTTTGGCAGTGATTAATGTGCCCAAAATGCTTTCAAATCAGGCGCTAACCTTCCGTTCACCGATTTATACTTACACCGCTATTTCGAATGGCATGCTGCTTGACGAATATGGGCATTGGGTTTCTGACACTACGCTCATGTACTTGCAGAAAAAGGCGTTGTTCTTATATGAAAGCTCGCTAGACACCGAGTTTACCAGCGGCACGCCAATTTATTCGTACATGTATGATTTATCGGAAATGCAGGCGCGTGCCAATTTGCAAACCTTAGTGAGCTTTGCCGGTATCGCGATTGTGTTGTTCTTGGCGCTCACCATAGAGCGTAACCGCGAACTGGTCGTGCAGGGCCGTCAATTGCGTTTCCAAGCCGAGCACGATGCGCTGACGGGGTTATATAACCGCACCACCATTGAGCGCATGATTGCCGATAGATTCCACAAGCAACGCGATTTAACCGCGCTATTTATTGACCTTGATGGCTTTACGCTGATCAACGATAGCTTGGGCTTGCAGGTGGGTGACCGCTTACTTCAAGTGCTGGCGCAGCGCTTGAGCAACATTGTTGGCAACCGCGGTATGTTGGCGCGCTTTGGCGGCGATGAGTTCTTGATTGTGTTGCAGAACATGCATGAGAACGAAGAGGCGGTCACGGAACTAACCAATAAGATTCTCAGCGCGGTCGCGCAGCCTTATCGGATTATGCATCATAAGATTTATCTGACGGCGAGTATTGGTGTGGCGCATCAAACAGAAGACCAGCATGCGCCGCTTGAGCTGATTCAACGCGCCGATATGGCGATGCACCAAGCCAAGCGCCAAGGTCATAACCACGTTCAGATTTACCAAGACAGCATGAGCTTGCAGTTCAAGTCGTCGGCGGCAATGCGTTCGAGCTTGCAAGAAGCGATTGAGAAGAATCAGCTAACGCTGCATTATCAGCCGATTGTGCGTTGTAACGATGGTGCAACCGTTGGCTACGAGGCGTTGTTGCGGTGGGAGCGTGAACCAGGCAAATTCATTTCGCCGTCTGAATTTATTCCGTTGGCGGAAATGACTGGGCAGATCATTCCGTTGAGTGAGTGGGTATTCCGTCGCGCTTGCGAAGCTGCGGTCAAATTGCAGGAGCAAGGGCCGTGCAAGATGGCAGTGAACTTGTCGACGTTGCACTTTAACCGGACTGAATTTACCCCGTTCTTGGAGCAAACGCTGGAAGAAACGGGCTGTAAACCAGAGTGGTTGGAGCTTGAACTCACTGAAAGCATTTTGATGGAAAACACCGATTATGCGGTGGAAGTGCTGCAGAATTTGCGCAATAAGAACATCTCTATTTCACTAGATGACTTTGGCACGGGCTTCTCGTCGCTGAGTTATTTGAAACGTCTGCCGGTTGATAAGGTGAAGATTGATCGCAGCTTTGTGGCTGGTATTCGTACGCATCGTTCCGACCGCGTGTTGATTGGTTCGGTGATTAAGATTGCGCAGAGTCTTGATTTCGCCGTGGTTGCCGAGGGCGTCGAAACCCCACAACAAGCCGAGTTTGTCACCGAACTTGGCTGCAACTACATGCAAGGCTTCTACTTCGGCCGCCCAGTACCGTTAGAAGAGTTGTAAAACATTCGTTAATTGCGATCTTTTGGTCTATTAATTACATACACTTATGTATGTAATTTACAATCTAAAGGCCAAAACATGTCATTTCCTGTGTTATTAAGCATTGTGGTGCTGCTGTGGCTGGTATTGGTTGCAGCAGGTGCTTTCGAGGCTCTCAGGCACAAAATTCTACTGCGAAATATCCCCATTCGGGTGCACGTGAATGGGACGCGCGGCAAAACCAGTGTCACGCGGCTTATTGCGGCTGGCTTACGTGGCGGCGGCAAGCGCGTCTGCGCGAAAACCACCGGCTCGGCGGCTGCTATGACCGACCCCGATGGCCGCGAATTCCCAATTTACCGCATTAGCGGTGCCAACATTATTGAGCAAATGCGCATGCTCAAACGCATGGCGGTACTGAAGCCTGAAATTGTGGTGGTAGAGTGCATGGCACTACAGCCGCATTATCAGAGCCTTAGCGAGCTGCGCATGGTGCGCTCGAACGTTGGCGTTATCACCAACGCACGAGCAGACCATCTGGATGTGATGGGGCCGGGTGAGCGTGACGTTGCGCTCGCGTTGGCTGGCAGCACGCCGGTGCGAGGCAACTTGTTCACCGCCGAACGTGACTTGCTCGATGTGTTTGAAGAATCTTGCCAAGATCGTCGCAGCCAGCTTCATGGCGTCACTGAAGAAGAAGTGGCGGCCATTCCAGAAGATGTTCTCGCAGAATTTAAATACGCTGAACATGCGGAAAACGTTGCGCTGGCGCTCAAAGTATGTGAGCACCTCGGCGTGAAACGGGAAGACGCGCTACAAGGCATGCTGTCGTTAGAACCTGAAGCGGGTGCCATGCAGGTACTCCACGTTCGCTATTTTGAACGCGATTTAATTTTCGTGAATGCGTTCGCGGCGAACGATCCGGAATCTACCGGTCGCATTTGGGAAAACATGCTTGAAAAGCATGGCGAAGGTCGGCACTCGATTATGCTGATCAACTGCCGAGCTGATCGCCCCCATCGTTCGCAGCAAATGGCGGAAGCCGTTGTGCAGTGGACGGCAGCGAGCAAAGTGGTGTTGATGGGCTCTGGCTCATTTATTTTCGTACGCGAGGCCATGAAATTCGGCCTCGACCCCGACAAATTATTAGTCATGGAAGGGGCGCATATGACGGAAATTACCGAAGTATTGCTGGAGCAATCACAAGGCAACGCCCTGATTGTGGGCATGTGTAATATTCATGGTGGCGGCGAAGAAGTCGCACGCTTTTTCCAAAACCGTGCAATTGATGAGGAAGACGTATGATAGCGCTGAATATTCTTGCCGTGGCTATCGGCATTGGGTTGTTCTTTACGCTGCTACTCACCCAAACCTTGGGGTTAGCGGCTGGTGGTTTGGTTGTCCCTGGCTATGTGGCGTTGCAGTTGACGGACCCCTTAAGTTTGGCGCTAACCTTGGTGGCAGCTTTTGTGACCTACTTGGTTGTCAAAATTGTCTCGAGCTTCGTGATTGTTTATGGCCGCCGTCAAACCATCATCATGATCCTGACTGGTTACATCATTGCCGGCCTGTTCGATATGTTCATTGGTAACTTGGTGAACTGGACCGATTTACAAATGATAGCGGGCGTGGACGAAGCGCAGGCGCAGGTGCAGCCGTTGGAATCGAGCTTGATGATGGCGGTGATGGAAAGCAGTATCATTGGCTACATTATTCCGGGTTTGATTGCCATTTGGTTTGAGCGCCAAGGCGTGCTGCAAACCTTGTGTGGCTTGGCGGTAACCGCGGTGTTGGTGCGTTTAGCACTGATTGCGATTATGCCCGAGTCACTGCACATGTATGAAGCAAGCCGTGCATTTCAGATGCCAGGCTGGTAAGTCAGCGCCAACAGGAGAATTATTCACATGAGTAAATTTACCAAGATTTATTGGCGCTCTTCAGGAGTGCCACTTTGGGGCCAAGTATTTTTGATTGCACTAGCGGTGCTGGCATTTTTGCTGGCTGAAAACTTACGTCAACGTGACCCCGTGGTGGATAAAAACTACGCCACCATGGTGAACGCTGCGAAAATTATGCGCGAAGGCATGGATGTCTTGAAGCCATTGCGTGCAAGGCTTGCACCAATTAACCCAGAGTTTGATCCGCAGCGTTCTGGTTTAGTTGGGCTTGAGAACTCTATCATTACCACCAACCAAGGTGGTCGTGAGTCGAAGCAAACCACGGTGAACCCAAACTGGGCTGCGGTTGCTGTGAAGCTACTTGCCGATGCTGGCGTTGGTGAGGGTGACTTAGTGGCGGTGACGGTATCAGGGTCGTTTCCGGCCATGAACCTTGCGGTGTATTCGGCGCTTGAAGCACTCGGAGCGGATGCCATCATTATTGCTTCTGCATCGTCGTCGCAGTGGGGCGCCAATGTACCAGGTTTCGCGTGGCTGGATATGGAGCGTGAGTTGCGTAACGCCGGTGTGATTTCATTGAAACCAATTTATGCGTCATTAGGTGGTATTGAAGACCGCGGTATTGGTATTTCGGATGAAGGTATTGATGCGTTAAAACGCTCAATTGACCGCGCGAATATTGAATTTATTGACCCAGCGAATTACCAAGAGGCGGTGGCTGACCGTATTGCGATTTTCCGCGAGTATTCAGCGGAACGTAGTTACAAAGCGTTCGTCAACGTTGGTGGTGGTGCCACCATTGTTGGGCCTCCGGGCATTGATGACATGTTCAAATCAGGTCTCCAAAAAGATGCACCAGCGCGCGCGTTCGCGGTGGATACGGTGATGGGGTATTTCTTACAAGAGGAAATTCCAGGCATTCATTTCATCGGCATTAAGAACCTAGCGAATCGCTACGGCTTGCCGATTGCACCGATTGAGCCGGTACCGGTAGGCAACGGCGGCATTTATTCGGCCACTGTTTACAACCGTTGGTTGGCTATTGCACTTGGCTTAGGTCTATTCGGCATGACCTGGTTGATTGTGCGCTCAGCGCGTATCACCAGTATCTTTAATCGCGCCGGCGGCCACGGCAAAATCACCAAACCAATGGTTTGATCAAGAGCAAGTGCGATATTAGTTATTGGATATTAGATATTAGCGAGGGATGGCAGGTGTTGTGCGCTGCTTGCTTGAAATAGAGCCTGTGCCGCTATTATTGATTCATGATGTGTAGCGGCAAGCCTCAGAGCAGCAGAGCATGAGGTACGTCGAATCCATGCATTGGGGTGTTCAATGAGAGAGGCATGGGTGTGTGGGGTGTCTCTTAAAAAAGGCTGTTCAGTTGCATCAAAAAAGTGACAACGTAGTCCCCGC
>NCJS01000053.1:10478-14272 GCA_002279005.1 Idiomarina sp. 34-48-12
GCGGCGAACGAGATCGCCTACTTTTTTGCTGCAACTGAACACTAAAATTTTTAGGGGGGGATGCACACCTCTAACGTACCCTGATATCAGTCAATTAGGTTTCTGACATAGATGCCGGTGACATTGCCCTCTTTGAGGAATAGGCGGAGTGGCACGGCACCGATGTCGCCGATAGTGATTAAATACGTTAGCTCAGTGTCAGTTTCGACAGATGGTTGCCCCAGGCGTTCTTTTAAACTCTCAACAGTTGTGCATAAATACGATTGAAAATCTGAGGGCATATCGCAGTTTGAAATGAACACTCGGTTGACGAACGTTCGTTGCTGATGCGTCGTCATTAACTCAATGGTTAAGCCATCAAAGAATAACTTTACATAGGTCTTTTTTTTTCTGGCTGATGACGGTTGGGTACTTGCTTTTCCGTTCGTTTCAGTGGCTCGCCAAGCGTGTTAATGATTTCTGCTTCGTTATGCCCAAAGGTTTTATATAAGCTGTTTAATTCGTACGGTTTTGACCCTTCGTCATAGCGATGATGAGGCTGCTGCCAAATGCTGGTATCCGACGCTTCTGGAAATGTGAGTAGGTTATGATTGGTTGCTTCTGCATAAGAACTTGCGCTGAACAAACAGCTTACAAAAAATATGACGTAATATTTTGCTTTCTGCATGAGTAGTATCCCTTTGATTTATTTTTCTTTTCCATATCTATTCGTTGCAATATAGCTTAAATATTGCTCAATTTCTTGTTTATTCGAGCATAAAAAATGGCCAGCCACCTGAATGACTAGCCATTTCTGCTTCAATAGTCTGCACCTGTTGGTGCTTTTCTAATATCAAATATCTAACAGCTAATATCGTAGTTGCTCTTAGAAAGTGTACATCGCCATGAACTGGACGCGGGTTAGGTCGCCATCGACGCCTGCGTCATTTTCACGTTGTGCCAACGACACTTCGCCACCGAAGGTAAGCTTCTTGTCAACCGAGTGCATCACGTTGAAGCCAACGCGTTGGGTGAACTCAGTGGCGAGCGAGCCTTCGAGGTTTTCGGTGTTATCGGCCCAGCCGCGGCTGTAGACGATGTTGGAACGGGTTTTGTCACTCCAATGGTGACGATATGCAAAGGTAACGCCCATCACGTCAAGTGCTTCGAGGCTGTTGTTTGGATCAACGTAAGCGCCGTTAAAGGTGTTGAGGCCCATGTAGTGGCCGATACCAGAGCCGGCGGTGAAGCTAGCGCGGATGTCGTTGCCATTATCGAATGCCAATTTACCACCTAAGGTGACGCCGTAGCCGGTTGCGGTTTCATCGCTGCCATCGCTGTCGATGTCATACGCTAACTGACGCACTAAACCTGCAACGCTGTAGCTGAAGTTACCGCTTTTGCCTTTAAACTTGGCCGTTACGTCAGGCATGATGCCTTCGCTAGTAGCTGCACGAGATACCGCGCCGGTACCTGCATCGACTAGGCTCACTGTGGTTTCTGGGTTCTCAATTGAGAAGCTCCATGCACCGCTGGTGTAGCGCACTTGCGGTTGACGCATGAACACCATACCGTCGGTTGCACCAACGAAATCAACAGATTCCGGCAAGATGCTCAAGTCTTGGAAGTTTGACCAAGCCTGACCAATCAACCAATTTTTGTATTGCAGGTATGCTTGGCGTAAACGCGGCGCGTATGAGTTGGTGACACGCTCATCGCCACTCGGCACGGTCAAGAAATCGATTTCGATACGACCGCTAATGTCTTCGCCATTTTCGAGCTTTTGCTTCACGTCGAAGAAGAAACGCGATTGACGGGCGTGGAAATCCGTTACCGCGTCATCGCCTTGACCGCCCACTGGCGTTAAACTAGGAATATAGAACTGGCGACCGATGTTTTTGTCGGTACCGGCGCCGGCTGAACCGTCACCATAGTCAGAGATCATGGCATCGAGTTTTACGTAACCACTGAAGGACCACTCTGGGCCTTCTGCAGCATGAGCATTGGTGGCTAAGCCGCCTACTAAGCTGGCAAATACTGCACTGGCAACTAGCGATTTGGTTAGAGTTTTTTGCAACATTGCTGTGCTCCTGTTTTGTAAGTCAAAGGCGATATTAGCTATTAGATATTTGATATTAGAGCCGTAAGTGTCAGCTACTGGACCATATCGAACAGCAAATATACGTTGGGTTAAGCTTTTAACATGCGGGCGTAATTATCAATCTAGACTATGGTCTAATGGCTTGATCGCGCGTAATAACTGAAGGTATAGGCATTAAAAAAACAAGAGCGATATTAGCTATTGGATATTAGATATTAGAAGAGCAAGAACGATATTAGCTATTGGATATTAGAGAAAGGAGCTGGTTTTTCGGTTTTGCTAATATCCAATATCTAATAGCTAATATCGACTTAGCAGTTCAATAGGAGGTTTTATGCAACATGAGGTTTATAAAGTGCCGGCGGATGCGAAAGCGCGGGCATTGGTGAATAATGAACAGTACCTGGCAATGTATGAGCAGAGCGTGAAAGATCCTGAGGGTTTTTGGCGTGAGCAGGGACAGCGTATTAGTTGGTTTAGCCCTTACTCGAAGGTGAAGAATACGAGTTTTGCGCCGGGTAATGTGAGCATAAAATGGTTTGAAGATGGCACCTTGAATGCGTGCTACAACTGCGTGGATCGTCATTTGGCGGAGCGTGGTGATAAAACGGCGATTATTTGGGAAGGTGATGACCCAAGCGTCAGTGAAGAGATTAGCTATAAGCAATTGCATCACGAAGTGTCGCGCTTTGCCAATGGTTTGAAGAAGCTGGGCGTGCAAAAGGGCGACCGCGTGGCGATTTATATGCCAATGGTGCCTGAGGCGGCGTACGCGATGTTGGCTTGTGCGCGCATTGGTGCGGTGCATACGGTTATTTTTGGTGGCTTCTCGCCGAATGCGATTGCTGACCGTGTGAATGACTGCGGTGTAAAAGTGATTGTGACGGCAGACGAAGGCCGCCGTGGTGGCAAGAGCACACCGCTGAAAGCGAATGTTGATGAAGCGTTGCGCGGTGGTCGTTGTGCGACGGTTGAAAAGGTTGTGGTTGCGAAAGTCACGCACGGTGAGACCGAGTGGGACGACAGTCGTGATGTGGCGTGGGATCAGTTGGTGAAAGATGTGCCTGCTGAGTGCCAGCCAGAAGTGATGAATGCGGAAGACCCGCTGTTTATTTTGTATACCTCGGGTTCAACCGGTAAACCGAAGGGCGTGTTACACACCACCGGTGGTTACATGGTGTATGCGTCAATGACCCACGAGTTGGTATTCGATTACCACGAAGACGACGTGTACTGGTGTGCGGCCGATGTGGGCTGGATTACTGGTCACAGCTACATTGTCTATGGTCCGTTAGCGAACGGTGCAACCACGCTGATTTTTGAAGGCTTGCCAACCTATCCAGGCGTAGGCCGTATTGGTGAAGTGGTTGATAAGCATAGCGTCAACATTTTGTATACTGCGCCGACAGCGATTCGTGCATTGATGTCGAAAGGCACTGCGGCAGCAGAAACCTCAACGCGTAAGTCATTGCGTACCTTAGGTTCAGTCGGTGAGCCGATTAACCCAGAGGCGTGGGAATGGTATTACAAGGTGATTGGTGAGAGCCGTTGTCCGATTGTGGATACGTGGTGGCAAACGGAAACCGGCGGCATCATGATCACCCCATTACCGGGTGCGACGGATTTGAAACCAGGTTCAGCGACCCGTCCATTCTTTGGTGTGCAGCCAGCGTTGGTGGATGCTGACGGCAATGAACTCGATGGCGCTGTTGAT
>NCJS01000169.1 GCA_002279005.1 Idiomarina sp. 34-48-12
GACAGTTTTTAAGCGTAGCTCGCAGTGTAATTGTTCGCTCATGCGTTTCGCCACGCTCAAGCCCAAACCAACGCCTTCAACTCGGGTTTGCGAGCCCCGATAAAACGCATCGAAAATGCGGTGACGTTGCTGTGCCGTAATGCCAGGGCCGGTGTCGTACACCGCAATCAGCAAATGGTCGCCACGTTTACGTACCGCCAATAACACTTTGCCGTTATCGCGGTTGTACTTCACGGCGTTGGATAAGAAGTTTTGAATAATGCGACGCAAGTAGGTTGGGTCGGTGTATACCACACCGTCGTGTAAATGCGTTTTTAAGGTGACGCCACGTTGCTCTGCTAACACGCCGTACTCATGCACCAGTGGCTCAAGAATTGTACTTAAGCGCACGTGGCGAAAGTTCGGCTGCAGCGCGCCTTGGTCCATTTTAGCAATCTGTAACAGGGTGCTGAGCAAGTGTTCGGTAGAAGCTAATGCGGTATCGAGCTTGCTTAAAAGCTGCAGGTTGTTGGTGTTAAGGTTGGTTTCATCCATTGCCGACAAATATAAACGTGCGGCATTCAGCGGCTGTAAGATGTCGTGACTAGCCAGCGCCAAGAAACGCGTTTTCGAAGCATTGGCTTCTTCAGCTTCTTGGGTGGCTTTTTTCAGCTCCACTTCAACCTTGCGACGGCGCTCAATTTCTTCGGTGAGTTCGTTGTTGATCTCCCGAATTTTCTTTTGACGCACATTAATGCGTTGCTCAAGATCGATATTCGCTTCTTCTAGCGCCTGCTGGGTTTCAACGTGTTCGGTAATATCGGTGAACGAGGTAACAAAGCCGCCGCTTGGTAACGGATTCCCAACCATTTCAATCACTCGACCATCGCCTCGGCGTCGAATAAACCGGTGCGGCGAGCCCATCTGCATATGTTTTAAACGTTTCGCGACCAGCTCATCAATTTCACCGGGGCCACATTCACCGCGCTCTGCGTTATAGCGAATCAGTGTGGCGATTGGTTGTCCCGGCTTCACCATGCCGTCAGGGTAATCGAACAAATCAAGGTACCGTTTATTCCACGCCACCAAACGCAGTTCAGCGTCGACCACCGAGATACCTTGCGCCAAGTTTTCGAGCGAGCTAAAGAGGATAGATTGCTGGGTTTGTAGCGCCTGCGTGGTGTCATCGAAAAAGTGAACGACCTCTTCAAGGTGTAAGCGTCGATCGCGCAACGCCGCCTCAACCAACGAGCGTGCAGTAGCTGCCCCAAGTACACCGGTCAACACACGCTCGACGTAATCAATAAACTCACGCGAAGCAACGTCTTCTTTATTGGTATGGCTGGTGTCGTCGCCCTGCGCTTCGGCAAAATAATCGATGAGCTGAGCGGTGCGTTGCTCGCCCACGAAGGTTTGCAGCAATAGCATCATGTCGCCATTCGTGGCTTGATGATGGCGGCCGATGGTGTGTTCCTGCACGCGCGAACGCGGTTTCACGAATGCGGTGGCTTGAATACGGTCAATTAAACGTGGCTGGGCAAGTAACGAGAAGACAAGATAGAACGCCGTATTGACCGCCAAACTGATCACGGTGCCTTGGGTGATCACGCTGGTATCCGTGCTGTCATGCGGTAAGTACATGGGTACCGCGACGGCAAATAACCAGGCAATTAAACCGGTGCCTAAACCAACATATACGCCGCGCGCGTGGCCGCGACGCCAATACAGCCCGCCTAATACCGCAGGCAACAACTGCAACACCACCGAGAAGGCGAGTAAGCCGATACTGACCAGCCCAGTGCCTGCAGCCCAGAAGTAGTAACATAAGTAACTGAGCAGCAAGATGGTAGCGATGGCGACACGGCGGATAAACAGGAGATGCTTCTGGAAGCTGGTTGGGAAGCGACTGCGGCGCTGTAAAATAACTGGCATGATCACGTCGTTGGTGACCATGGTGCTTAATGTGACTGATGCGATAATCACCATCGCGGTTGCCGCCGAGAAACCACCGATGAAGATAAATACTGCCAGCCACGTTTGACCGTGGAGTAATGGCAGGCGCAGGGCGTAGGTATCGCCATCAATGCCATGGCCGAAAAATAGCCCGCCACTGAGTGCAATGGGGACAATCGCCACGGCAACCAGCACCAAATAGAGCGGGAAGCCCCAACGTGCCGTTTTTAAGTGGTTCACATTGACGTTATCGACCACCGCCACGTGGAATTGGCGTGGTAGACATAAAATAACGCCTGCTGCCATAAAGGTTTGCACAATGAAATCGAACTCGGTGATGGCTTCCCAGCTCCACGCTTTCGAGGTTGGCGTGGTGACTTGCTCCCACAAACTCACTTGCGACACATCATTAAATAAGAAGTAGGCAAATACAGCGGCGGCCAATAATGCGACGAGCTTCACCGCCGATTCAAAGGCAATCGCCAAGATCATGCCATTGCGGTATTCGGTGACTTCAATGTGTCGGGTTCCAAAGAGCATGGCAAATACGGCCATAATCGCTGCGGCAACCAGCTCGTTGATTGAAAACTGAGTCAATGCCGAGGTGTTCTCGGTGAGCACCACGAAAGTTAAACCAACCGCTTTTAACTGCAGCGCGATGTAAGGAATTGTTGCCAGTGCGGCAATCAAGGTC
>NCJS01000054.1 GCA_002279005.1 Idiomarina sp. 34-48-12
AGCTGACCCGTATAATCCACTGATCACGCCAAAACAGCGTGAGACGCTTTGGGCGATCGGCGAAAACAATGGCCGTTGGTTTGATGAACGCGGCTATGACTATTTCACCCGCGAAATTTTTGATGCCTTCTATCCGGGCTACGGTGCGAGTTGGCCGCTCTATCATGGTTCTATTTCCATGACCTATGAGATGGCATCGGCGCGTGGTCATGTTTTCCGTACTAAAGATGGCGAGATTCTTACTTATGGTGACGGTGTGCAGCGCCATTTTGTTGCTTCAATGTCAACTATCGAGAGCGTCTCTCAGCAGCGCCAAGAACTACTTGCAAACTTCTGGAACTATCGCAAGCAAGGTATTGAAATCGGCGAAGATAGTAAGAAACGCACCTATTTATTTTCTGGTAAAGACGATGCCGCTGCTGCACAAAAATTGGCTGGTTTATTAACCCGCCATGGTGTTGAAGTACATCAAGCACAAGAGAGCTTTAGCGTGTGTGGCGTCGACTATCCAGCTGGCAGTTTCTGGGTTGATTCTGCGCAGCCGGCACATTATATGGTCCGTACAATGCTAGATAAGAGCATTGCGATGGATGATGACTTCTTAGAAGAGCAAGAACGTCGTCGTGCTAATAACTTACCGGACGAAATCTACGACGTCACCGCATGGTCGTTACCGCTGATGTTTAATGTGGACTATCAAACGTGTAACCGTGTGCCAAATGCGGATAGCCAAGTTGCATCACGCGATTTGATTAAACCGGGTAAAGTCGTCAATAAAGACGCTAAAGTTGCATTCATTGTGCCTTGGGGCGATATGAATGCTGGCCGCTTCCTCACCACCGCTGTTCAAGCTGGCTATACGGTTAAGCGCGCAGATATGGTATTTAAACACAAAAACGGTACCACCTACCCGGCTGGTAGTTTGATTTTAACGACTGCTGAGAACCCAGATATTCATGCAGTTGTTGAACACCTCGCGGAAGCTACCGGGGCAACCGTTTATGGTGTCGACAGCAGTTGGGTAACGGAAGGTCCGAGCTTTGGCTCGAATAACACCAAACGTATCCATGCACCGAATATCTTGATGTTATGGGACGAGCCGGTATCGAGTCTGAACGCTGGCCACACGCGTTTTGTCATTGAGCAGCAGTTTGGCTATCCGGTAACGGCAATGCGTGCACAAAACATGGCGCGTGCTGACTTATCCCAGTATCAAGTGCTGATTGTACCAGCGGTCTACGGTAGCCTCACCAGCAGCTTAGGCGACGCTGGGAAGGCCAATCTTACCAATTGGGTAGAGCGTGGCGGTGTATTGATTACGCTTGGCAACTCAACCGAATGGGCGATTGACTCTGAGTTACTTAGCAGTGCACGTGAACGTGTTATCAACGAAGATCCGAAAGGTCATGGCAACGAAAAACGCGTTGACGGCTTGGTGATTGAATCAAAAGCACAACTCATGCATTACATCACACCTGATTCGGCCGACCCTTACTGGACCTCTGGCGTACTAACCAATCTTGACGTTGATCAAGAACATTGGTTAAGTGCCGGTGTGAAGCCTAACTTAGTGAGCGTTACTGTGGGTAACCATATTTACCGCCCATTAAGCATTGAACATGGTCGCAATATCGTTAGCTATTCAAAAGACGTATTGGCGAGCGGTTATTTGTGGGCTGAGAACCAAAAGCAATTGCAATATAAGCCGTATTTGATGTGGCAACCACGTCAGAAAGGTATGGTGATTAGCTTCACTCAAGAGCCAACTTATCGAGCGTACCTTGATGGCTTGAATGTGTTGTTATTAAACGCAATTTTCGGTGGTGCCGCACACGCGACACCACTCCGTTAATTAAGCGTTTTTGTCGGCGCCAATGCGAGATGCAACGGCGCCGCGTTGATCTTTATATTTTGCGTCTTTACGACTACTGTAAGGGCGCAAACAATCTTCCTCGAGTAATTCAAAACTTAACGCACCAATTTTCATCAATGGTCGAAGTGCCAACGGTAATTTCCCGCTGTTAAAGAACTCAAGTACAACCTGCCCTGACCAACCAGGGTCAATTCGATGTGCAGTCACATGCACCATCAAACCCAATCGTGCTAACGATGAACGACCATCTAGCCACCCCACCATATTCGCTGGCAACGTCACCGATTCGTGGGTAACCGCTAATGCAAACTCACCCGGGTGAATGAAAAACGCTTGATCAGGCGTTAACACAATCGCATCGCTCATGATCGAATGAATGGCACGGTCTATTTCTTCGCGCGGTCCACTAATGTCGATAAATGGCGCGGCATGATCTTGCAACACTCGAAATTCGTTGCCCAAATGAATATCAACAGTCACGCCGCTGATATCTTCCGGCTGTGGACGCGGGTCTAGCACAATGCGGCCTTCATCTAAATATTGTTCAATTTGTCCATCGGTTAAACGCATGCGACGAAAATCCTCATCATTATTATTATGTGCGACCTTGCTTGGCCTGGGTTTGATGATAGAGCTCGGCAGCGAGCTGCGCAGCACTGTCTTTCATCATTAAGCTAAGTTCGTGTTCTGGCTGCTCGGCGACTAGTGGCTTTCCTTCGTCCAAGCCAGCACGAATACGGGCGTCAAGCGGCCATTGTCCCAATAATGGCACTTGTTCGCGTTGTGCGACCTTAGCGCCACCTTCAGTTCCAAAGATAGCATCGCGATGACCGCATTGGCTACATTGGTAATAGCTCATATTTTCAATCAGGCCGGTAATTGGCACGCCCACCTTGCGAAACATGGTAATGCCCTTCTCGGCATCCGCTAACGCGACAGTCTGCGGCGTCGTCACAATCACCGCTCCGGTGATTGGTAGTTTCTGCGCAAATGTTAGCTGAATATCGCCGGTGCCCGGCGGCATATCCACAATCAAATAGTCTAACCTTGGCCACTTGGTATCGCGAAACAGCTGCTGTAACGCTGCACTCGCCATGGGCCCACGCCAAATTGCGGCGTCTTTGGTATCAGTTAAGTAACCAAGTGAACTCACCCAAACACCATGACGTTGATGCGGAATCATTTTCTGCTGTGCATTAATCTCAAGTTTTTCTTCTCGGCCACCGAGCATGGTCGGTAATGAGGGACCGTATACATCAGCATCTAAGATACCAACGTTTGCACCAAGTTGGTGCAATGCTAGTGCGAGTTGAACACTGACGGACGATTTGCCGACACCGCCTTTTCCTGACGATACAACAATGACGTTACCAAATGTCATCGGTAATTCCGGCTGAGAATTCGGTAACTTGGCAATATTTAATTTTAACGTCCACTGTAACTGCCCCAACTCTGGGTGCAGCTTCAGCGGCTCGAGAATTCGCTCATCAGCAGCAAAAGGCACAGTTAACAGTGCTGCTTGTCCGTCAATTGTTACCCATTCTTCAGGAATGGTATCAGGCCAATGAGGAAGTTTAACTTCGGCGAGCGATTGGCTAAGTTGCGATTGGGATGCTGCGGTTTCTTTACTCTTGGATTTTTTAAAACGACCAAACATTTAGTTCTCCCACAACTGGCATGAACCCGCATGATACGGTGAGTTCGGCTGGATTGCCAGCGCTGATTCAGGTACACTTCTAGCCTTTCAGTAACGCAGAATTAATGGAAACATTCATGCCGACAGCTACTCGCAAAATTCTGGTCACCAATGCATTGCCTTATGCTAACGGGCCTATCCACATTGGGCACATGTTGGGCTACATTCAAGCCGACATTTGGGTACGTTTTCAAAAACTCCGTGGTCATGAATGCCACTATGTGTGTGCGGATGATGCGCACGGTACCCCGATTATGCTTAAAGCTCAGCAACTTGGTATTGAGCCAGAGCAGATGATTGCGGAAATGAACGCGGCACACCAAGCAGATTTTGCGGATTTTCATGTAGCGTTTGATCATTATCACTCAACGCACAGTGACGAAAACCGAGAACTTGCTGAATTAATTTATACACGCTTACGTGACAATGGTTACATTAAAACCAAAACCATTGAGCAGCTTTATGACCCGCAGAAGCAAATGTTTTTGCCTGACCGTTTTGTTAAAGGTGACTGCCCTAAATGTGGTGCTACCGATCAATACGGCGATAACTGTGATGTTTGTGGGGCAACCTACGCACCAACTGAATTAAAGAATCCGAAATCGGCAGTATCAGGCGCAACACCAGAATTGCGTCAATCAGAGCATTACTTCTTCGACTTGCCAGCCTTTGAGAACATGCTAAAAGAATGGACTCGCTCAGGTTCACTTCAAGACGAAATGGCGAATAAACTCAACGAATGGTTCGAATCCGGCTTACAAATGTGGGACATCAGTCGTGATGCGCCATATTTTGGCTTTGAAATTCCAGATGCGCCGGGCAAATACTTCTATGTGTGGCTGGATGCGCCAATTGGCTACATGGGGAGTTTCAAACACTACTGCAACACCACGGGTAAAGCTGATTTTGACACCTATTGGCAGGTTGGTAGCGATGCTGAGCTCTATCATTTTATTGGTAAAGACATCATTTACTTCCACAGTTTGTTCTGGCCATCGATGCTCAAAGGTGCAAATTTCCGTCAACCGACGAACGTTTGGGCACACGGATTCATTACCGTAAACGGCACTAAAATGTCGAAATCCAAAGGCACCTTCGTCATGGCGCGCACCTATTTAGATCATTTAGATCCGGATTACCTGCGTTATTACTTCGCAGCGAAACTGACCAACCGTATTGACGATTTAGATTTGAATCTCACCGACTTTGCCCAGCGTGTGAACGCTGACTTAGTTGGTAAAGTCGTCAATATTGCGAGCCGTTGCGCGGGCTTTATCAGTAAAAAATTCGACGGCAAATTAGCTGCAACTATCAGCGATACCAGCCTTTTGGATGAGTTCCAAGCAGCCGCTGAAAGCATCGCTCAAGCGTATGAAAAACGCGAATTTTCAAAGGCGATGCGCGATATTATGGCGCTGGCTGATAAAGCAAACTTCTACATTGCTGAAAAAGAGCCATGGCAGTTAATTAAAGACCCAGCCAAAGCAGACGAAGTACATGAAATCTGCTCTATCGGGATTAATTTATTCCGCTTATTAATGATTTACCTCACACCAATCGTTCCGGCATTAGCGGAGCGTGTTCAAGCATTCTTGAACGACGAATTTACTTGGGACAGCTACCAGGTGATTTTAAAAGATCACGCCATTAGCCCATTCAAAGCCCTATTACAACGTATTGAAATGGAAAAAGTTGAAGCCATGATTGAAGATTCAAAAGCACAAAACGAAGCCGCAGCAGCGGCTCCAACTAACAACGGTGAGTTAGAGCGCGATCCGATTAGTGCAGAAATTAACTATGACGATTTCGCCAAGGTTGATTTGCGTGTTGCGCTTATCGCCAACGCAGAACATGTTGAAGGTGCTGATAAGTTATTAAAATTGACGCTCGATTTAGGTGGCGAAACACGCCAAGTATTTGCGGGTATTAAGTCTGCCTATGCACCTGAAAAGCTCATTGGTCAACACACCGTGATGGTCGCTAACTTAGCGCCACGCAAAATGCGCTTTGGTATGTCAGAAGGCATGGTATTAGCGGCAGGTCCAGGTGGCGAAGAGTTATTTATTCTTAACCCGCATGATGGTGCGAAGCCTGGGATGCGTGTGAAATAATGGTGGCTACTATTCACCTGCTTGCAGGCAAAGAAAAATCATTGCGTCGTTTGCACCCGTGGGTGTTTAGCGGCGCTATCGCCCGCGTCAAGGGCAACCCCAAGGCAGGTGAAACCGTCTCTATACATAGCGCCGACGGCGATTGGCTTGGTTATGCGGCATGGTCACCACAGTCGCAAATTCGCGCTCGTGTTTGGAGCTTCCAGCAAAATGACATCATTGATGCTGGCTTTTTCAAGCAACGCATTGCTGCAGCGAAAGCACTTCGCGAAGGGCTAAGTATTCAAAGTAATGCGTACCGTTTGGTTGCTGCAGAAGCGGACCAACTACCTGGCGTTACTATCGATAAATACGACAACTGGCTGGTATGTCAATTGCTCAGCACCGGCGCCGATTATTGGCGCGATACCATCGTTGCGGCACTGCGTGAACTCTTTCCAGAGTGCTCTATTTTTGAACGTTCAGACGTTGATGTACGCCAAAAAGAAGGGTTGCAACCGGTCGTACAACTGTTGCATAGCGACAACGGCGAGCTGCCTCCTGCCACCGTTTGGATTGAGGAAAATGGCTTACAGCTTGGCGTGGATATTCAAGGTGGCCATAAAACCGGCTACTACCTTGACCAACGTGATAGCCGCGCGGCTATTCAAAAGTATGCTACCGGCAAACGTGTTCTCAATGCATTCAGTTATACTGGTGGTTTTGGGCTTTACGCTGCAGCGGCAGGCGCCACAGAAGTGGTGAACCTTGATGTATCAGCACCGGCACTTGAACAAGCCTTACAAAATCATACGCGCAACGCACTTTCAAATGACACGCTGACAAATTTGCAAGAAGACGTATTCGAAGCACTGCGTAAGTTCCATCAAAGTGGCGAACGTTTCGACGTAATCGTTCTTGATCCACCGAAATTCGTTGATAGTAAAGCGAATCTGATGCGTGCTTGTCGTGGTTATAAAGATATTAATCGCCTCGCCTGCATGATTTTGAAGCCCGGTGGTACCCTGTTCACATTCTCGTGCTCAGGATTACTCTCTGGTGAGTTATTCCAGAAGGTTGTCGCCGATGCTGCACTTGATGCAAAACGACCATTGCATATCATTGAACGACTGTTTCAGGGCGCAGACCACCCGGTACGAACCAACTTCCCTGAATCGCTCTATCTAAAGGGATTGGTACTTCGAGGTTGAGTTCGCTAGTATGATTAGTCGAGAAAAGAATTAATCGAGAAACCAAAAGGTGAATGGCATGAGTACAACTATTTTCGACAAAATTATTGCCAAAGAAATACCCGCTGAAATTGTCTACGAAGACGAGCTGAGCCTTGCCTTCAAAGATATCAATCCACAGGCACCGGTACACCTTTTAATTATTCCAAAGCGTCGCATTGCAACCATCAATGATATTGAAGAGAACGATCGTGAGTTGGTTGGTCATTTGTATATTGTTGCAGCGCGTTTGGCACAACAGTTTGGCTTTGCGAAAGACGGCTACCGTGTGGTCATGAATTGTAATGAGGATGGCGGCCAATCGGTGTACCACATTCACTTGCACCTGCTTGCTGGCGTAACGATGGGTTGGCCTCCATTTGCCAACAATCGTCCAAAACAAGTCGGTTAATTTCGTATGGCAACGTTCAAGAAACCAAGTGCTGATGAGTTGAAGCAACGTCTGTCTGACATGCAATATTATGTCACCCAAGAAGATGGTACTGAGCCGCCATTTCAAAACGCCTATTGGAATGAACAACGCCGCGGCATTTACGTCGACGTCGTCAGTGGTGAACCGCTCTATTCGTCAGCAGATAAATTTGATTCGAGTTGTGGTTGGCCAAGCTTTACGAAAACCATCAACGAGCAAGCTGTCACCGAGCGCCAAGACTTGAAATTTGGCATGGTGCGCACTGAAATTCGCAGTGCTCAGGCGGATTCTCATCTAGGCCATGTGTTTGATGATGGCCCCTTACCGCTCGGTACTCGTCATTGCGTGAATTCAGCGGCAGTTGAGTTTATTCCAATTGAAGAAATGGAAGCGCGCGGATACGGCGACTGGATTAAGTACATAAGCTAGCCGCCGTCGTTACTTTGTTATTGATTACCCGCAGCAATCCCCTCACGGCGCGGATCAGCGCCGCCATATAGCGTGCCATCGCTCAACAAGCTGATACCGTGTAAACCACTGTTTAAATCTTGCACCTTCACATCATGGCCGCGCTGACGCAGTGCATCGGCAAGTTTTTCAATAGTGGTGCCCTTCTCTAAAGTTGTGACGCCATTTAAGTTGGTGACATGCGGTAAATCAATAGCTGCCTGCATATCAAGATTCCAATCGAGTAAACCAACGAGTGTTTGCGCAACGTAATTAATGATACGTGCACCACCTGGCGAGCCAACCGCATGTATTGGCGCACCGCTAGCATCAAACACCATCATCGGCGACATGGAACTGCGCGGACGTTTACCTGGCTCAACTCGGTTAGCAACCAACTCACCGTTTACTTCAGGCACAATTGAAAAGTCGGTTAATTGGTTATTGAGCAAAAACCCCGCTACCATGACACCCGAGCCAAAACCCATTTCAATACTTGATGTCATGGAGAAGACGTTCCCCTCAGCATCGACAATACTCACATGGGTGGTGTTTGGAAATTCCGGCGACTGATCATCCGCATAACTATATTGGGTAAACACGCCTGCTTGAGCGCGACCCATGTCGCCTTCTTGAATAAGGCTAGCGCGCTTACTCAAATAACCTTTATTCAAAAGCTCAGTAACCGGCACATCAACAAAATCACTATCGGCAATGTAACGATTACGGTCGGCAAACGCTAAGCGTGAAGCCTGTGTAAAATGGTGAACCGCAGTTTCAGAGTTAACGGCCCACTCACCGACTGGGAAGTTTTCTAAAATGCCAAGAATTTGCAGTACCGTGATACCGCCGGAACTCGGCGGTCCCATGCCGCACACTTCGTACACGCGGTATTCGGCACACACCGGTTCACGGACAATAGCTTGATACGAGGCTAAATCGTCTTGTGTCATTATGCCGGGGTTGATTGTTGAGTTCTGTACCGCGGTAACAATCGCTTCAGCAATCTCGCCTTGATAGAAAACATCAGCGCCTTGCTCAGCGATAAGGCGCAAAGTCTGCGCGTACTCAGGGTTCTTTTTAAGGCTACCAGCCTGCAATGCTTGACCATTTGGATAGAAATACTCTTTACCCGGCGACATTTGTAACAAACCTGGGCTTAATTTTAATTCGAGTAATTTTTGCAAACGTTCACCAACAACAAAACCGTTCTCAGCTCTGTCGATGGTTTCAGAAAAAAGTTCAGACCAAGCCAACTCACCCCAGCGCTGATGCGCCAATTCTAGCCCGCGTAAAATACCTGGGGTGCCCACGGAGCGGCCACCGGTTACGGCATCCATAAACTGCTTTGGTGGTTTGCCTTGAGCATCTAAGAATAGCTCTGGGGTTGCTGCCATAGGCGCCATTTCACGCGCATCAATGGTGTATAGCTTTTGCTCTTTGGCATCCCAATACAGCATAAAACCACCGCCTCCTAATCCTGAGGATTGCGGCTCGGTGAGCGTTAGCATCGCTTGTACTGCAACCGCCGCATCAATTGCGGTGCCACCAGCAGCAAGAATAGCTTCACCCGCGCGGGCAGCCGCTGGCGTTGCAGCCGCAACCATATGTTGCGTTGCCGTAACACCAGACTTCTCAACAAAGCCTGTCGCAGCTTCAGGGTCTAAAGCTGTTGTTTTATCTGCTTGGGTTGGCGAGACATCACTGCACGCTGAAATGGCTAACGCAGCGAACAATATCAAATAGCGCATCGTTATTATCCTTGTTAAGCGAACTCTTGGCTGTTGAAGGTTTACAGCCACCGGAATTACCACTTATCATACGGGCTCAAGTACCTCAGAACAATCATAAAAAGGTCGTGTATGTCAGAGCGTATTCAGGTCATTATTGCTTCGGTGCTTATTGCCGTTATTGCAATCTGGTTACCTTTCTATCAAGCGGAAACCGGCTCGTTACTCGACCAATATGACTACTATTCAAGTGTTGTCTGGCAAGAACCATGGCGCATCTTCACTGCACATATCTTCCATCTTGATACAACACATGCCATCACTAACGCTGTTGCCTTAATGCTCGTAACACTATTTTTTGCACATCACTTTAGCGTTCGCACTTGGTTCAACGCCGTGATTGTCATTACCGTCATTTGCATCGCAGTTGTGTGGCTGATTGGTACACCAGAGCGCTTTGTTGGCCTATCAGCGCTTATTCATGGTTTGCTGTTGACCAGCCTATTACTAGAATGGTCACAACAGAACTACGCTCGAACCGACTGGCTATCACCGCTTGTCATCGGCTTACTCGTATTGAAGGTTGTTCTTGAAATGTTTGGCGCAATGCACAGCGCAATATTGCTCAGTGCTGGCACAGACTATGGTTATATCCACATGGCCGGGCTGGTTGGCGGTGTAATCGCATGGCGTTTGCACCGAAAGCGTTTGGCCTCGATCACCTCGCAACCGAGACCACCCGCTAACAACTAATATCTAATATCCAATATCTAATATCTAATATCTAATATCTAATATCTAATATCGCTTTTGCTTTTGTTGTTTAAAGCACTATCCGATCTTTATTCAGTTCAAGCATTCGCGGGCCAATGCC
>NCJS01000170.1:0-2605 GCA_002279005.1 Idiomarina sp. 34-48-12
AGTACCGTGCCGTCGTTAACAACCGGGCTTTCGGAGTTGATGCTGCCAGCGGCCGCACCACTGCTGTTGGTAACTGAGCCAACCGCATCGATATTTGAAGTAACGGTACCGCTATTCTGTACACCTCCTGATGCATCAACTCGGCCACTGAGCACAGCGCCAGAGGCATTCGCAAAACTACCAGCGGTAGTCACTTTGCCGTTAATTAGGCCACTGTTAGCGACAGAGCCACCGGCTATAATGTCTCCATTAACCGTTGGGCCGGAAGCAACTGAAACATTCGCGAGGGCGTTTAAATCGCCGTTTATAATGGTTTCCAACCCACTGATAGTAATATTTGCGGCGGTAATATCCGCATTGATAACGGCATTGTCGCCGTTCATTGAAAAGTTATTATTGCCCAGCTGAATGTTCAGAACATAACTATTGTTCGGATTGATGGTAATGCCATCAGCGGTAGTGAAAGCGCCATTAATCACCAAATTGAGATTCTGGGTGAGAACTAAAGCCGCGTCCACAGTGGTTAAGGTAATGGCCGCGTTACAGGTGACCGTTTGTCCACCATCGAAGTTACATGCGGCAAAGTCACCAATGTTATTAATCGCGTCTTCTGGAAGTGTCCAATTGGCGAATGCGAGAGAGGGCAGCAATGCGAGCGCTAAGAAGCATGATTTAATAAACCCCATCGCTTGCCTCCAACATAATTTCCTTTGAGTAAGTCATATCGCCAGTACCACAGCTACCCTGCGCAAGAATGCGAAAGTGGATGCCTGAATAGGGTGCTGATAACTCTGCTTGATCACAATAAACAGTAGCCGAGCAATTGGCTAAGCCATCAACCGAGTAGTTATTTTGCACAACTATGGTAGTTGGTACATTAGCTGTTCTAACTGGGCAAATTGTGCCATTAGCGTTAGCGGAATTAAGTGGAAATAAATCGACTAACAGCGCTTCTGCGCCGCTACGGGCAGCAGTTTGGGCACGAGCACCAAGCACCTCGCCAACAGTCGCCGAGGTAGCGTCACCCAAAATGCGCACCATGGCCATTCCGATCAAACTCATCACCACAATAATAAATACCGCGACCGCCAGAGCAGCGCCACGTTGCAAGTAGGGTGATTGCCGGCGTTGTTTACGGAACATTCGGTATATAAACCTCGTGCAAAATCTCTAGCGGCTCTTGTGCCGCATCGCGGCGGAATCGCCAATCAAGCTGAATCAAACTGTTTCGGTAAAGCGTTGCCTCAAACACTTTAAATGGGAACTCGCTGTTATTAAGGTCATTATAGATATTTTCGGCCATAAGTTCGGCACTGGTGGCCGTTGATACCTGCAGATCGGCAAATGAAGGCTGATTGTTTAACCGACCATAATCTTCAAACCGATACAGGCTGCGACTATTTTCGTCGTAGCACCAACTGATTGGCATGCCTCCGATATAATAGCGTCGAACTGGACTATCGGTGACAAAAAACGTGTTCGGTGAGTAACTGATCTCAACAAGGTTATCCGTCGGTGGCGTAATACCTGTCACTTCTTTACGCCGTTGCGTGGCATTTCCATAAATATGCTGGGTGGTGGTGGCATACACCATTAAATAGCCGCCGACTAATCCACTCAGTGTCGTTGGTGCAATGGCTGTAAAGGGAACATTGGAGACCGAAGGCGGGCCTGGTCGCGGAATTCGCACATATTGACTACTGGCTAATATCGGCATGAACTCAATGCAACGTTGACTATCCGCAGCACTGACGCGAACACTGCGCGGCACAGCATTGCGAAGCTCACTGGTTAAACGATTGAGCGCAAATCGCGATTGCGAAACAAGTTGGTCACGTTCAGTAGTGTCGCGAAAAATTTGAGCACCAAAACCGAGATAGCTAAAAACAAATAATCCAGTGATTGCAAGCAGTACAATCACGATAATGAGTTCGACGAGAGTAAAGCCAAGCGGCTTGGTCTGAGAATTCTTCATTAGTAGTTACCTCGTAGAGAGGTAAAAACAAAGTCCTGTCCAAATGATGTCGTGACAGTAACTTGAATACGTTTAAAAGCGGTAATTGTTGATTGGCATACGCCTATATTATCGCTGTAACACACCTCAATGGAATAGGTGAAACCAACGTAGCGTGCTGCGATATCATCGCCTAAGGCATCTTGTAAGCTTGGTGCGGTTAATTCGAGTTGATGATAATCATCAACATCATCAAAGGTCTCGCGAGTTTCACCGTCAGGGCCAAGGGCTACAGGTGCCGTGCAAGTTGTTGTGCCCTCACCGCAACGCACTAAACCACCTTGGCGATCACTGTTTTCATCGAACGATTTACCGCTAATTTCATCAAGGAAGGTCTGGCCTAATGCCGCGGCTCGTTGTTGCAGCAGCGGTTCGGCGCTGCGCTGTGCCTGAGGGAACAATAATACGGTAAGAAGCACAATTGAAATACCCAGAACCACAATGCCAATAATAATCTCAATCAACGTGAAGCCACGCTGGCTTGAGTTCATTGCTCGCTGTGTCGTCGGCGTTTGTGGCATTGAAAAGCTCCGAGGCTTCTATTTTTCTTTTAATTTGTTGATATATTGTTCTGTATACTACACTTTTTTC
>NCJS01000170.1:2644-4356 GCA_002279005.1 Idiomarina sp. 34-48-12
TATAAATTGTTCGGCCATTATGACTAACGATATAGAGCTAACGAAACCATGCCTTTAACTCCGACAAAGCGCGGCAAAATTGTAAATAATCAGCAAGGTTTCACGCTTGTTGAGCTGATTATTGTTATTGTACTGATCGGTATTTTGGCCGTTACCGCAGGCCCGCGAATTTTTGGTTCGGGTGGGGTTGATCAGGTTGTAACCGAAAGGCAATTATTGAGTTTGTTGAGATTACAGCAACAACAAGCCATGCAAGATGTGGTGAATCCTTGCTACGGGGTTAATCTAAATAGCGCGGAAGTGACACCTTATAATTGCGGTCAACCTATTGATAATGCACGAATTGTTACCCTACCTAATGACAACACCTTAGCGATTGTTTCTTCGTTGCCAAATGCGGCGGTTGGGTTTCACTTTAATGCATTAGGTTGTCCGGTTTCAACGGGTCATGAAACCAGTGCAGAGAACTGCGGTCAAAGTGCAGTAGAACTACAAATTAATGGCGCGAATGCTCGCAGCGTTTGCGTTCAAAGCCAAGGGTACATACGTGTGGGAAATTGCAGTTAATATACACGGTATAACGCTTGCCCGCAGGGTGCCAGCTTGGTAAAGTTACACAGTTTTTCAGTCCACCAAATTACGAGTAAGGGAACATCCCCTCATGTTTAAGAAGTTACGCGGCGTCTTCTCCAACGATCTTTCGATCGATTTGGGTACAGCAAACACACTAATTTATGTGAAAGACGAAGGTATTGTTCTAAATGAACCTTCGGTTGTAGCGATTCGTCAAGAACGCTCCGGTGGCCCTAAAAGTGTTGCTGCTGTGGGTCAAGCAGCAAAACAAATGTTAGGCCGAACGCCGGGTAACATTAAAGCCATTCGTCCGATGAAAGATGGTGTGATTGCAGATTTCTACGTGACTGAAAAAATGCTGCAGCACTTTATCAAAAAAGTGCACGACAGCCATTACTTCCGTCCAAGCCCGCGTGTTCTCGTTTGTGTACCATGTGGCTCAACGCAAGTTGAACGTCGTGCTATTCGTGAATCAGCGCTAGGTGCTGGTGCCCGTGAAGTCTACTTAATTGATGAGCCAATGGCAGCCGCAATCGGTGCAGGTCTTCCTGTCTCTGAGCCAACCGGTTCAATGGTCGTTGATATTGGTGGTGGTACGACTGAAGTTGCGATTATCTCGTTAAATGGTGTGGTGTACTCGTCATCAGTGCGTATCGGTGGTGATAAATTTGACGAAGCGATTGTGAATTATATTCGTCGTAACTTTGGCTCACTGATTGGTGAAGCAACCGCTGAGCGAATCAAACACGAAATTGGTTCAGCGTTCCCGGGTGAAGAAGTGCGCGAAATTGAAGTGCGTGGTCGTAACCTTGCTGAAGGCGTTCCTCGCTCATTCACATTGAACAGCAACGAAATTCTAGAAGCATTGCAAGAACCGCTGATGGGTATTGTCAGTGCTGTGATGGTTGCATTAGAGCAATCACCACCAGAACTTGCATCGGATATTTCCGAGCGTGGAATGGTGTTAACTGGCGGTGGTGCGCTATTGCGTGATATTGATCGACTGCTAATGGAAGAAACTGGAATTCCAGTGATTGTTGCTGACGACCCGCTGACTTGTGTTGCTCGTGGCGGTGGTAAAGCACTCGAAATGATCGACATGCACGGCGGTGACCTGTTCAGTTATGAGTAAGCGACAC
>NCJS01000171.1 GCA_002279005.1 Idiomarina sp. 34-48-12
CTTGGCCCTGATGTGGGGCATGCATGAGCCAAGTCATCGGCTTCGATTTTGGCACGCACAGTATTGGTGTCGCGGTTGGTCAAACAATTACCGGTACCGCCTCACCGCTTGCTGCTCTGAAAGCTAAAGATGGCCAACCGAATTGGGATGCTGTCGAAAAGCTGATCAATGAGTGGCAACCGGAGTTTCTGGTGGTTGGCTTACCTCTGAACATGGATGGCACTGAGCAGCCACTCACAGATCTTGCCCGCAAGTTCGCCAACCGACTTCACGGCCGATTCGGTATTCAGGTGGTACTGCAAGATGAGCGCCTCACCACCGTAGCAGCTAAAGAAACTCTATTTGGCCGCGGCGGCTATAAACAATTGCAAAAAGGCAAAGTTGATAGCGCCGCTGCTCAGTTAATTCTCGAAGATTACTTTAATCAGCATTAAAGATTCTCTTCTGCGTATTGTGCCAATGAACTACGCACAACGCCGTTAAGATTGACCGTTGCACTGCCTGGATAATCCTTAAAGCGCTCCACAATGTAAGTTAAACCTGAGGTGACTGCGGTCAAATAGTAACTATCAATCTGCGCCAAGTTACCCGAACAAATAATTTTGGTGCCGGTACCGCAGCGAGTGATGATTGTCTTCAATTGCGATGCGGTGAGGTTTTGTGATTCATCCAACAACACAATTGCGTTTTGAATACTGCGCCCGCGCATAAAATTCAGTGACTTAAACTGAATATTTGCCTTGTTCATGATGTAGTTCAAGCTCGATTCCATACTTTCATCATGCTTGTGCAACACCTCTAACGAATCCGTAATCGCCGCCAACCACGGTGCCATCTTCTCTTCTTCAGTTCCTGGCAAGTAACCAATCGATTCAGCAATTTCAGGCGTGTTACGCGTCACAATAATTTTCTCGTAAATGCCTTGCTCAATCACCATTTCGAGTGCCGACGCTAACGCTAAGAGTGTTTTACCGCTACCAGCGGGGCCCGTCAAAATGACCAAGTCAATTGCCGGATCAAGTAATGCATTCATCGCCATCGCTTGGTAAATATTCTTCGGTTGAATGCCCCAAGCCCGATAACTCATCATGCGCTCAAAGCCTATGTCATGAAGTCGCACATGCTGGGTATCATAACCAACTACCTTCGCGGCAAAATGCTCGGTTTGGTCAATAATGTATTGGTTACGAAACACTGTGGGCAATACTTCACGTTCCACTTCATGAAAGGTTTCACGCCCCTCTTGTGCGCTAGTTACCTCGCCAACGTGTTCCCAGAAATCACCTTCAATTTCAACAAAACCTTTTGATAAGAAACGAATGTCATCAATTAATTGGTCAGTGCGATAATCCTCAACATGCTTCACACCGGCGCCTTTGGCCTTTAAACGCATGTTGATATCTTTGGTGACCAGAACCACTTTGGTATCTGGGTGTTGATGCTGAATAGCTAACGCCGATTGAATAATTCGGTGATCGTTCTCTGACAGATTCAACACGGCATCTTGCTGTTTCAATTGGTAATCTGGAAATATTGCTAAGGTACCTTGAGCTTGGTGAGCACCTTGCATATTGCTCAACGGAACCCCCGCAATAATTTGTTCTGGCGTCGCATCTTTTAATGCATTTTCCAGCGAGCGAATTGCCGTTCGCGCCTCACGACTCACGTCTTTGTGTCTATCTTTAATATTATCGAGTTCTTCCAGCACCACCATTGGAATCACAACGTGGTGTTCATCAAAATTCAAAAACGCGAGGGGTTCATGGAGGAGAATGTTGGTATCAAGCAGGTAATACTTTGGAACGGTTTCAGTCATAATGGACCTCAAGCTACGTTGATATTTTAGTGATTGTGATAACGTGCCTTTCATTTCTAAGACTAGCCTAACTTTTATGAAAATGGTGTGAATATTGAAATAATTTTCGCTACCATGTGCGCCCTTCTTATCGACTATGCTGTATAGGTCATTTATTCATGGTAGCGAACGCAACATCAATGCAATTTATTCCTGGTCAACGCTGGCTCAGCGAAACCGAAATGGAGCAAGGCTTAGGTATGGTAAGTCAGCTTCAAGGACGCATGGTTACGGTGTTATTTCCCGTTACCGGCGAATTTCGCCACTATGCAATGAATGAAGCGCCACTTGCGCGCTATCGATTACTGGTTGATGAGCAAGGTCATCATGGTGATGGCTGGTCTTTTCGTGTGACTCAAGTTGACGAGCAAGATGGGCTGTTAACCTATCATGGTATTCGCGATGACAGCGACGAAGCCGTTGTTGTACCCGAAGCGCAACTTGCAGCACAAGTCGCCACTAATCATCCGCTAACACGCATTCTTGCCGGCAAAGTCGATCGCTTGGATATGTATCAGCTGCGCCAGCAGGCACAGCAACACCTGCACAACTGGCAAAGCAGCCCTGCTGCCGGATTAATCGGCGCGAGAGCGGATCTATTACCACACCAGCTGTATGTTGCTGGGCAAATTGCCGATCGTCATCATCCCCGCGTTTTACTCGCCGATGAGGTCGGCCTTGGTAAAACCATCGAAGCTGGTTTGATACTGCAGCGACGCCTGTTAACAGGGCGCAGCGAGCG
>NCJS01000172.1 GCA_002279005.1 Idiomarina sp. 34-48-12
TATTTAAATCCGGCCGATCCGGAGCTATCGGGTAAATGGCGTTGGAGCCCAATGCCTGAAGGGCGCTCATGGGAACCGCACTATGTGAATACCGCACCCGATTTAACCTCGGTGCTACGCAGCAACCCTACGTTGAAGGTGATGGTTGGCTCCGGTTATTATGATCTGATCACGCCGTTCTTCGATGCTGAGTACACGTTGAACCGCCATGGTATCTCTAAAGATGACATCATCTATCGTTATTATCACGGTGGCCATATGATGTACGTGCATGAACCTGCGCGCCAAGCGTTACTCAAAGATACGCGTGAATTCATTCGCTCGCAGACTGGTCAGTCGAACTAACAAAAAATGTAACCACAGAAACAATTGGTTACGACGCCAGCCTGTTGCTTCTGTGGTGTAACTGCTAAATTTGAGCTCTCGATAACATGGTTGTGAGAGCTCAAATGTTTCCCTCTATAAATAAATCTTTCATGTTTCTTGGCTTGCTAGTAGCCATGGGTACAATCTCACCAGCACAGGCCGACGCCACCCAAAATGTGACGATCTGCCAGCAAGGTGATTGCGGTCGCGATTTAGCTGAACTGGAGCGGTTTGCGCGCAAAGGCAGTGGTGATGCAGCCGCTGTTGTGGCGATGGCGTACGCCAGCGGCGATGGTGTGGAACAAGATTTGGAAAAAGCCAAAGACTTTATTGAACAAGGCGCTCGTCGTCGCAATGCGATGGCGATGTTCGTGCTATCGGATTGGCACAGTCGCGGCTTTGTGGTTGAGCAAAGTGACGAAAAAGCGCAGCAATGGCTTCAGCGCGCCGTTGATTTAGGCTACGCCCCAGCGCAATATCAACGTGGCATGCAGTTGCTCGCAACAGCTGACTTAGAGACGCAACAACAAGGCGTTCAGTTAGTACAAGCCGCAGCTGATACCAACCTAGTGAGCGCAATCTATGTGATCGCTCGCTTCAAGCAAACCGGCACGTTACTCGAACAAGACTTAACCGCAGCTGGTGCGCTCTATGCCAAGCTTGCCCGCACAGGTCATGCCGATGCCCAAAAGCAGCTGCGGCTTATCAATCAACAACTCGCGCAAGCCGGCATGGGTAACACCGAAGAAGCGAAACGCTTGCAGGCTGCTGAAGCGGGTATGGAACGCATTACCGTCACCGCAGATGCCAATCATTTTCGTAGCCAACTGGGTCGCTTGATTGACCAAATTGATGCCTCAGGAAGTTTCGACAACCGTTCTATTGGCTCGCGCATTCAAGGCGTTGGTTGTGCTGATACGGGTAGTGTCTGTGCCGTTAATAAACCTGAAAAAGGTCAGGGCAGTTTAAGAGATGTGCTTTCAGGCGGGCAAGGCAACTAGTTATAAATAACCAGCGGTACCGAGGTGCATAAAGCACCAACGACTACCGCTGGTTTTACTCTTAGCCTTGAGCTTTCGCAGCTCGTGCGGCGTGTAATTTTTTGTAGCTTTCAATTAAGCGTAGGTGCCGATCAAGCCCCTCTAACTGCGTATTGGTTGGGGTTAAACCTGGGAAGCGCACCGAGCCTTCAACTGCACCTACCACATCAGCCATGGTTTGTTCACCGAACATACGCTTGAAGTTTGGTAGGTAATCTTCCAACGCCATTTCATCGTCTAAGGTGATTTCGAGTACTGCACTCACCGCACGGTAGAACAAGGTACGCGCAACCGTGTTGTCGTTGTACTGAAGAAACGCTTCAACTAAATCGTAGGCATCTTCGTGACGCCCTAAGGCAAGATAGATAAGAATCTTGAGCTCAAGAATGGTTAGTTGGCCCCACACGGTGTTTTCATCAAACTCAATACCAATGAGTGTGATGATATCAATGTAGTTGTCTAGCTGGCTGTCTTCTAAGCGCTCAACTAAATCTTCAAGTTGCTCGTCTGTGAGACGGTGCAAATTAAGAATATCTTCACGGTAATCGAGTGCTTTGTTGGTGTTATCCCAGACCAAGTCTTCAATTGGGTAAACCTCAGAGTAACCCGGCACCAATATGCGACATACCGGCGCACCAAGTTCGGTGTAAACCGCCATGTAAGCTTCAAGCTCCATGCCTTCAAGAATACCAAAGAGATTTTCGGCTTCTTCTTGGTTGGTGCCTGAGAAGTCCCATTCACAGAATTCATAGTCGCTTCGTGCACTAAAGAAACGCCATGACACCACACCAGAAGAATCAATAAAGTGTTCGACAAAGTTGTTTGGCTCAGTCACCGCCATACTATTAAAGGTTGGCGGTAAAAAGTCATTCAAGCCTTCGAAGCTTCGGCCTTGCATCAACTCGGTGAGACTGCGCTCAAGTGCCACATGAAAGCTTGGATGCGCGCCAAACGAAGCGAACACACCGCCAGTGCGCGGGTTCATTAAGGTGACACAAGCAACTGGGAAGCGTCCGCCTAATGAAGCATCCTTCACAAGAATTGGGTAGCCCTGTGCCTCCAGTGCCTGCACAGCCTCAACAATATCCGGGTACTTGGCTAAGACGTCAGCCGGCACGTCAGGCAACGCAATTTCATGTTCAATAATTTGTTTCTTAACAGCGCGCTCGAATATCTCT
>NCJS01000173.1 GCA_002279005.1 Idiomarina sp. 34-48-12
CCTTCGTCACCGTAGCTGATTGCAGTCGAGATACCGTCGTCAACCAGTGGATCGTCGCTCGCGGTGTAGCTTACTTGAAAACGCACTTGATTAAATGCTGGCGAATAATAGCTCACAGTATTGCTAAGACGATTTTCGCCTTCAAACAAGGCTTTGATGTCGGCCTCATAATCGTTGAAAAGATCGATATCACCTTGGGTTGTTTTTAACACTGTATCGCGGCGACCAATAGTGATTTCACCAAAGTTGCCTTTCAAACCAATGTATTGGTTACGTGATTTCAGGTTGTCTGAACCACCGATATCAGCAACATCAACTTCCCACTCAAGCTTATAGATAACTTCTAAGTCATCATTCAGTTGAGCGCCGCCTTGAATACCGAAGCGCGATGCATTTGAGACAACGTCAGTTTGCGAGCCGTTGCCATCATCAAGGTCATTGCTTTGCAACGATACGTTAATTTTACCGTAGATATCCCACGTTAACGGTTGCTCTTCAGCAACAACTGCAGATGAGCCCAATGCGAGAATTGCTGGAACAGTTACCAATAAAGTTTTTTTCATGACATAGCCGCCTAAATATAGGTGAACACTCTGTGGACTATAGACCACCCCCCCGATTTAGGCGCTATGTTATGTCAGAAATATGACAGTTTCATGACTATGTTTCAGTTTTCTGTCTTTTTTATGGCATTCGGATGACGTTTATATGTCAGCACGTAATTTCTGTAAGCGATTTTGCTGCTCTTGCTCTGCCTGAGCGTAGCGTTCCCATTGACTAGCCGACTTACGTGCATCATCAAATTTCTTCGCTACCGCAAATGCTTGCAGCGCTGCATTAAAGTTCTCGAGATTCAATTCTGCCATTCCAATGACGAGATGCATGGTACCTGGCTGTTTCAGGCCACCTTTTTCCAGTGCGGCTTGAGCGGCTGCAATTGCATCTTTATTGCGTTCAGCATTTAACAATAACGTTGCACGTTGCGCGTCGAGTTCACCATCGTCGCTTAGCGCTGCTGCAGCCAAAAGCGCTGCGCTGGCTTTGTCGGTTTCGCGTGCTGCTACCCATGCTTGGGCTAATAGTTTCAAATTACGCAAGTTACGCTCAACGGCGCCCTGCTCTAGCGCTTGCTCAAGAACCTGACCAGCTTTGTATGGAACATCATTGAAGAAGTAGGTTTGTGCCAAGTTCAGCAAATCTTGCCCCTTGGTTAAGAAGCCCTGCTGGAATGCGGTTTCTAACATTGCCAGTTGCTTGTTCTCTTGACCTAATTGACCATAGACGCCCGCTAATTGAACCCAATACTCCGGCTTATTGTAGTAACTCACCATGTCTTCTAACACGGCTGCAACACGCTTGGTGTCGCCCAGCTCGAAATAGATGGCTCGCTGCAGTACCAGCCAATTTTCTTCTGGAACTTGTTGCTTTGACTCAACGCTATCAATGGCTTTCGTAATTGGTGCTAATGCGGCCTTATAATCACCTTGTTGATAAAGCGCTTGGGCTTTTAAAACCCAAGCTTTTTGATGTTGTTCTGGTGCGGTTACACGCTCCCATTTCTGCAAATAATCAATTGTTTTCTCAAACTCACCTTGGCCCAGAGCTAACTGCGCTAAACTGAATAACGTATTTTGCTCGAGTGCTTCTGGAATGGCGTCTTCTTCAACCACTTTGGCAAAATAATCAATGGCTTTCGCAATGTTATCTTGGCCGTAATACATGTACCCGTAGAAGTTCCAAAGCATGGCGCGCTCATAGCTATTCATGCTGCTGAGCTTGCTTTCAACATTACGCAGTACGTCAAGCCCCGCGCTTACATCGCCCTCGTCAGCGAGCTGCTGTGCGCGCGCTAATTGGCTATAAACTTGCTCACGCAACGCTGGGGTTTTCTTGCGCTCTTGCGCAACCGCAGACGAGTGAACAAAAACCGTGATAAGTGCAGCGACGATGATGAAATAACGCATAAGATTGTCTCCTAACCATCAATGGCGAATGTTAGACGGTTCTGAACTCCTTCAACTTCAACAGGTTCACCGTTCACAACGCGCGGTTTGTACTTAAACTTAAGCACCGCATCCATGGCTGCTTGGTCAAAAATATTCTCTGGCTGTGCTTCAATCACATAAGGATCACGCACGGTGCCTTGTTTGGTCACCGTAAAGCCCACCACAACATAGCCTTCAATGCCACGTTGCAAAGCGCGACGCGGGTACACCGCTTGCACTTTCACAATCGGCAGATATTCACCGTCGCTCGTGTCTAAACCAACACCGCCAGACAAACTGGTATCTGCTTGGATTTCTGCCGAGAAATCGAAACCAGCAGCATCTGCATCCACTGATTCACTTTGCATTTGTGGCTGCGGCATATCCGGTGGTGGCTGTTCAGGCTCTGGTGGACGCTGCGGCTTACGCTCTTTTTGCTGCACAACTTCTTCCGGCTTCACACGAACAAAGTCCAGAACGCTCCCTTTCGGTGGTTCTGACATTGCCCCTTCACCACCTACAATCAGCGATTGCATGAGGTAAAACAGCCCGGCTGTAATAGCAAAAGCGGCGACGAGTGCGAGCAGTACA
>NCJS01000174.1 GCA_002279005.1 Idiomarina sp. 34-48-12
CGCCGTCGCCCTCGGCATCGCGGTCGGCGCCCCCGCCGCTTACGGCCTCGCCCGCTACAATTTGTGGCAAATCAATAATCAATCGTCCAACTGGCTCAACATTCATTAAATCAGTTAACAACTGACGCGTTTCATCGTAGCTGCGAGTATTATTTTCAGCGCCAGTAATCGTATTCGTCGCAATCTCTTGCTGCAACTGCTGCGCTAAAACACGCATACGCTCTTTCTCAAGCGTCTTCAATTCGTCGCGAGTGAAAATGGCACCTTCCGGAAATGCATAGTCTGTAAACCCACCAGCGCGCTCAACCAAGGCTGATAGGGTTTCACCACGACGAACGGTGTAAGTTCCAGGGAACCGCACCTCACCCTTTAATGTCACTTCAACCGTATTCTGCCATTCTGGAATTTGGAATACATGCAAGCTATCACGTCCTTTAAGCTGCACTTGTTCAGTACCCGCGAGACTTTCACGTAAATTGACGGTGACGTAGCTCGTTTGTGTTTGCCCATCAACGATTGATGAACGAGTTACTTCAGCACGGTCTAAATATGCTGACTCTTTAAAGCCACCCGCGGCTGCGATTAAATCCATCTCACTGGCGTTTCTAGCTAACGGATAAATACCCGGATAACGTACTTCACCGGTGACACTCACAATAGGTAATTCACGATTGTAACTAAACTGGTTGCGAAGTTTCGCTAATATTGGCTCTAACAAGTTGTTACGTGAATACAACGCGTATTCTTCAATTTCATCGTCTTCTTCCTCTACTCCAGCAAGCTCGCGATAATATTTCTTACGGTATTCACGAAGCAGTTCTTGACGTTCTTTACGTTCTTTCTCGCTTTCGTTCAGTATCCAATCACTTAACTGAAGTTTTTCGTCCGCTGCATTCTCGTAGCGCGAGAAAATAACAATCTGATCGCGTGGCTTAAGCTCTAAATTATCTTGAGGCTGCCCAGAAACTGCTCCCGCCACGTCAAACTGATACACATCGATATCACGACGCAAGTTACGTTCGCGCACGACAATGCCATAGCCTAAATCAGCGCTGCTCAATAAACCGCTACTCACATTTTTAATAATTTGATTGACGCGAATACCCTCACGCCACTCGTAATACCCGGGGCGCGCCACAGCACCAACCAGCATGATGCTTTGGTTCATTTCGCTTGATACGGCATTAATTTCAACTTCATCGCCGTTTCGTAATTGAATGGCGTTTGCTGCATCTAATTCGACCGTTTGGGTAATACGCTGACTGCCATCAATACGTTTCACTCGAATCGCGTCGGTATAAGCTCCAGCTTTCGTGCCGCCGGCAAGTCGAATCACATCCGTTAAACTACGCTCATTCTTCAATTCGTAAATAGCAGGGCGTAACACTCCCCCATACACCCGAACCATGTCGCCGCGAGGAGGAATAAAAACAATATCGCCTTGCTGCAACAAACGATCGCCTGAGGCATCGCCTTTGATTAGAAAATTATATAAATCAAGTGTGGTGAGTGTTTTTCCGTCGCGTTTTAATTGAATATTACGCAGCGATGCAATGTCGGAAACGCCACCGCTAACAATCAACGCCTGCATAATGGTGGTGAGTGAACTAACCGTGTAGGTACCCGGCTGATAGGCTTCACCCATCACATAAATTTGAATGCTACGCAACTCACCCATGGATACGGCAGCTTGCATACCAATCATTCGGTTGGCGACTTCACTTTTGATGAGTTCTTGAACATCACTAAAACTTAAGCCAGCAACTTGAATGGGGCCTAATTCAGGAATTGTAATGCGTCCTTGGCGGTCAACGGTGAGTTCATAATTTTGACTTTCTTTGCCATACAACTGAATACTAACCGTATCACCTGAACCCACAGTGTAATTCGACGGCACTGGTGCGTAGCTCACGGGTGCAAATGTTGTCGGTTTACCTGCAAACAACTGGTAACCAAATGGCTGCAAGCTTTTGTCACTCACATCAAACTGCTTTTCGAGATCTTCTGGCGTGGTTTGCTGCTGCTTTTCATCGGCACTATCACGCGCCTCCATAATTTCAGGCAATTCTTGAGCGGCGGCGTTTGAACCACGATTACTTGAACCACCTTGCAACAAACTTAAGTCAAAACCATACTGTCGCGCTAACATTTCTTGTTGCGCGCGAGGTAGCTTTTTAAACTGCTCAATTTGTGCTTGGCTTATGGCTTGTGCATTTGCCGATACCAACGGGTTTGTCGCAGCCATCATCAATAACGATGTTGCCATGACTGCGGTGAGAAGTTGTTTGATAATGCCTCGCATTATCTGCTCCTTATGGTTCGTTTATCGCGTACGTTTATTAAAATTATGTGTCAGGCACGCTACCGCCCGTAGTTTGCGGTAAACCAATGCCCGATATACGTTCAGAAATCTGGAATAATGCAGCGTAAGTAACGAATAATTACATGCGCAATTATTATAATTTTGTGAATAATACTACCATGCGCTGGTGGTTGTGAATACCGCTGAACCACCTTTACACAAGCGTTTGTTGGTTATTTAAACAGTC
>NCJS01000055.1 GCA_002279005.1 Idiomarina sp. 34-48-12
TTGCATCGATACCTGAAGACGAAACCATTGTGCGTTCAACGATTTTGCTCGCACATGAATTGAAGTTAACCACTGTCGCCGAAGGCATTGAAGAAGATTCGGCATGGCAAGTTTTAAAACAGTTGGGCTGTGACACAGTACAAGGATTTTACTTCAGTCGACCGCTTGCGGCAGCGCAGTTGGAACAATGGTTAACGAATTATCAAAGAGAGAATAACCATGGGTAAATTAACTACGCTTATGATGCCAGCTTTGGCGTTGACAACGTTGTTTGTTAGTCATAATGCCATGGCTGATTTCGGTCGCATTATTGCAACGGGTGGCTTAACAACGGTTGAAGGCAGCGGCGGTGGCGGCTTAGTCCCATGGGCAACGCTTTCTAGCTATGCTGAACAAGGTCAGTGGGGCGGAACTGTCGCCTATAACCAAGCCGATGTGGATGACTATAAGTTGACGGTAAAAGCGGCAACGTTGTCATTTGATAACCGCTGGGAATTTAGTGTCGCCAAGCAGCAATTTGATTTACTGAGTCTTGGTGGCAGCCTGAAGCAAGATATTTATGGTGTGAAGTATCGAATTGCTGGTGATATTTTGTATGGAGATACACCGCAATTGACGGTTGGGCTTCAACATAAACGAAATCAGTCATTTGACCTACCACAAGCCGTTGGGGCGCAAGATGATACCGGCACCGATATCTTTGTTAGTGGTGCCAAAGTTTGGCTGGATGGTCTCTGGCATCGCACGTGGTTGGCGAACTTAACATTGCGCGCAACGAAGGCTAACGAAATGGGGTTACTTGGTTTCGGTGGTGATGCGAATAATAGTTATGAATTACAGGGCGAACTTGCCGTCGGTATGTTCATTAATCGGCATTGGGTGATTGGTGTGGAGTATCGACAAAAGCCCAATAACTTGGGCTTCGCGAAAGAGCATGATTGGCATGACGTCTTTGTGGGTTGGTTTCCGCACAAGCGTGTTGCTGTCGCGTTAGCATACACCCAATTGCAATCAATAGCCGGCGCTGACGGTCAAGATGGCATCTATGGCTCACTTCAGGTCACGTTTTAAGGAGATTCACAATGATACGAGCATGCTTGATTGGCTTCATTATCATGTTGGCTTTGCCGGCGAACGCGACCGAACGAACGTTATATGATGAGCTTGGTCAGAAGCAGGGCATTAGCCAACTCATGGAAGCCTTTATCCTCGAGATCGCTGAGGATGAGCGGGTTATTCATCACTTTGAGAATGTCGATATCGATCGTTTTCATCGTATGCTATCGGAACACATTTGTGATCTGTCGGGAGGTCCGTGCAACTATTCCGGCGAATCCATGGCGACGGTTCATACGGGTATGAATATTTCGCGAGCTGAGTTTAATGCGATTGTCGAGCACTTGATGACGGCCATGGATCAGCAGCAATTGCCAGTTAGTACACAAAACCGATTACTTGCTATACTCGCTTCATTCCATAAGGAAGTGATTCACCAATAACAAAAACGAGAGCAGGTTTTCCCCGCCATGATAAAAATTAAAATACCGCACACGTTAGTGCTGATGTTGTACATGATGATTGCAGCATTGATTCTTACCTGGGTTATTCCAGCTGGCGAATTTCAACGTACGGTTAATGATATTGGGCAAACCGTTGTCCAACCTGGCACTTACAGTGTTCTAGAAGAACAATCACTCTTAAGTCCGTTAACGCTATTTACGGTTATTCCACAAGCGTTAGGAGATGCCCAAGCGGTTATCTTCTTTGTGCTATTAATTGGTGGCGTCATGGGTATTTTGCGCGCTACCGGCATGCTCGATGCGTTAATTGGCCTATTGCTAAAGAAGTTTGCCGATAAAACGGGGTTATTAATTCTCGGTGGTATGCTGACTTTCGGCATTTTCTCCGCCTTAATTGGTGTGGCTGAAGAATATTTGATTTTTGTCGCCATGTTGGTGGCGCTATGTCGCGCCTTGAAACTTGATGGCATTACGGCCATGGGTATCCTGATTGTAGGCTATGGCATTGGCTATGGCTTATCGCTATTTAATCCATTTACCTTACTGATTGCCCAAGCGGTTGCTGAAGTCCCCCCAGCTTCGGGCTTATGGTACCGGCTCCTTTTATGGCCAGTATTATTTGGCATTGCGTTTCATCACGTCTATGGTTATGCCAAGCGGGTTGCTGCTGATCCTGCCGCATCATTACTGGCCGACATAACACCTGAAAAAAGCGATGAACAAAATGATTACCCAGCGCTTAGTGGTCGTCACAAAATTATCCTCTTAGGTTTTGTTGCCTTGTTGGGCGTGCTGGTTTGGGGGATAAAAGTTCACGGTTGGTATTTGGTAGAACTGAGTGCATTATTTTTAGGGTTTGGGTTATTTGCCGCGTTGGTTGCCAAAATGGGCGCCAGTGATGCCGCAAACAAGTTTATTGAAGGTGCTGCTGAGCTAACCGCCACCGCGTTGCTTATTGGCTTTGCCCGATCGATTGCTATGATTATGGAGCAAGGGCAGGTGCTTGATACGGTTATTTATTATCTAGCGATGCCGGTTGAAGCGTTTGGGGCGCATTTTGGTGCTGTGAGTATGCTCATTATTCAGAGCATTCTGAATTTGTTTATTCCTTCGGGGAGTGGGCAAGCGTTTGTCACCATGCCAATTATGGTGCCAATAGCCGACACGGCGGGCATTGGTCGTCAAATCGCGGTATTGGCGTTCCAAATGGGTGATGGCTTGATGAACATGATTGTGCCGACGAATCCTGTATTAATGGGCATTTTAGGTTTAGCAGGTGTGCCGTACGAACGTTGGTTTAAATTCGTAGCCCCTTTGATGTTGAAGTTGTTATTCGCCTGTGCAATAGCAATGATTGTTGCTGTCGCGATAGGCTATCAATAATTACAAAACGGACATAATGTGCGATATGGATAGTGCAACATTGAACGAAGGTACGAAGACCTCGGCGGTACAGGAAGCTGTGCCGCCATGTTTGGTTTCGACACGTTGGCTGGCTGCGAACATTAAAAAAAGCCATGTTCATGTGTTAGATGCGAGTATGGGCAAAGTTGTTGGGCGCACGCCTCTTGAATACAATGAACTCACGGTTATTCCCAACTCAATTTATTTAGAATTAGAGCAGCGGTTAACGGATACATCCGTTGTGCTACCCAATGCCTTTCCGACCGCAGAACAAGTGACATTAGCACTGCAAGAACTGGGTGTTAATAAAACCGATACGGTGGTTTTGTACGATAACCAAGGTATTTACTCGTCGCCACGAGCTTGGGTGATTCTAAAAGCCATGGGGTTTGATAAGGTTTGTATTCTCGATGGCGGTTTGCCGCAATGGTTGGCCGATAACTATCCTGCCGCAACAGAATATGCGCCGCCGCGAACCGCACGTGGAAACTTTGTCGCAAAGTTCAATAAAAACTGGCTGGTTTCGTCAAAAGAAGTGCTTAAAGCAACCCAAAGTGGTTCGAGTAGTATTATCGACGCACGCTCGCCAGACCGCTTCAATGGCACCAAACCGGAGCCGCGAGAAGGGATGCGTAGCGGTCATATTCGCAGCTCTTTTAATTTACCATTTCTCGAAGTACTCGATGATAACCGCTATAGAAAACCAGATGAACTCGAAGAAATGTTTATCTCGTTGGTGGGACCAAAATCACCCCATCTCATTTTGACCTGTGGTTCAGGTATCACGGCATGTATTTTATTAGTCGCGGCAAGAATCGCCGGTTTTACTGAAGTGCAACTCTATGATGGGTCATGGTCCGAATGGGGCGCCAATCCACAGCTCCCCATCGAACCAATCCCTAATATCTAATATCGCTCTTGCTCTTTTACACGTTAAAACGGAACAAGATCACATCGCCGTCTTTTACAATATACTCTTTACCTTCTTCTCGACGCTTACCAGCTTCTTTCGCACCTTGTTCACCTTTGAACTCAATGTAGTCGTCAAAACCAACAACCACGGCACGGATGAAGCCTTTTTCAAAATCGGTATGAATTTTACCAGCGGCTTGTGGCGCAGTTGCACCAACTGGGATAGTCCAAGCGCGAACTTCTTTTACGCCTGCAGTGAAATAGGTTTGCAGACTCAATAACTGATAGCCGCCACGAATAACACGGTTTAAGCCGGGTTCAGTGAGGCCCAAATCGGCCATAAATTCAGCTTTTTCTTCGTCATCAAGCTCGGCAATTTCTGATTCAATTTCTGCACACACCGGCACCACAATCGCATTTTCTTTGCTGGCGATTTCGCGCACTTTATCGAGGTATGGATTATTCTCAAAACCATCGTCATTCACGTTAGCGATATACATGGTTGGCTTCATGGTGAGCAAATTGTAGCTACGAATGGTCGCCTTTTCGTCGTCTGATAGCGCTACTGAACGCGCCATTTCACCATTTTCGAGCGCTGGTAAAAGCTTTTGCAATACGGCAATCTCAGCGGCTGCTTGCTTGTCACCACCTTTCGCTTTTTTTCCCTGGCGGTGAATCGCTTTTTCGACGCTGTCTAAATCAGCAAGAGCAAGCTCGGTGTTAATCACTTCGATGTCTTCGGCTGGGTCAACTTTACCAGCAACGTGAACGATGTTGTCGTTTTCAAAACAACGAACCACATGGCCAATCGCATCTGTTTCACGAATGTTCGCTAAGAACTGGTTGCCAAGGCCTTCGCCTTTTGAGGCGCCTTTTACGAGGCCGGCGATATCTACAAACTCCATGGTGGTTGGAACCACCCGCTGTGGGTTCACAATTTCAGCAAGCTGATCGAGGCGAGGATCAGGTACCGCAACCACGCCCGTATTTGGCTCAATGGTACAGAAAGGGAAGTTTGCAGCTTCAATACCTGCTTTGGTCAGCGCGTTAAACAGCGTTGATTTACCTACGTTCGGCAAGCCGACGATACCACACTTGAATCCCATGCTTATTTCTCTCTCTGTGCTTTGAAACTATGTAAATGCTGCGTTGCCGCGCGCAGATCTTGCTGCATCAATATATCAATGCTGCGGCATGCTTCCGTAATGGTATCGTCCATCAATAGTTGATCAGCTTGAGGCGCTTTACCAAGCACCCAGCCGGTAACTTTGCTCTTGTCACCTGGATGACCGATACCGATACGTAAGCGATGAAAATCAGGACTACCCAATCGCGCCACGATGTCTTTAATGCCATTGTGCCCGCCAGTACCACCACCGGTTTTGAACTTCGCCACGCCGGGTGGGAGATCGAGCTCATCATACGCAACTAAAATTTCATGCGGCTCAATTTTATAGAAGTTAGCGAGGGTAGCGACGGCATTGCCGCTTCGATTCATAAATTGCATTGGCAGCAACAGACGTAAATCCATGGCGCCTTTCTGAATACGTGCGGTATGACCGAAGAATTTGGTTTCAGGCTGAAGTGTTTGGCCGTGCATGCGAGCATATTGCTCGACTAACCAGAAGCCTGCATTGTGTCGTGTTTGGGAGTATTCGGGGCCTGGATTACCCAGGCCCACGAGTAAGCGAATGGTCGACATAAGACCTTATTCAGCGTCTTTATCTTCTTCTTTCGCTTCTTTAGCGGTAGGAACTTCAGCAGATACTTCTTCTTCAGTTTCTTCCACTTCTTTTTCGACACGCGGTGCAGTAATTGAAACAACTGCTTGGTCGTGGTCTTCACCTTTAGTCAATTCAACCAACTCAACACCTTTAGGCATGTTCAAGTCAGTTAAGTGCAAGGTTTCGCCCAGTTTCAAGTTCGCGATATCTACTTCAACGTACTCAGGCAGATCTTTTGGTAAGCAAGAAACTTCTAAGTCTGCAATGTGGTGAACCACAACGCCGCCTTCTTGTTTCACGCCAACTGCAGTTGCTTCATTGATGAAGTGAACTGGTACGTGAGTATGAAGTTTTTGACCTTTAACAACACGTTGGAAATCCAAGTGAGTTAGTTTTGGCTTGTACGGGTGACGTTGAACGTCTTTCAAAATAGCTTCGTGCTTCTTGCCGTCGATAACCAAAGTCAAAATGTGCGAGTAGAAAGCTTCGTGGTCAGCCATGTTGTTCACTTTGTTGTGATCCAACGTGATTGAAACTGCTTCTTTATCGGCACCGTACAAAATTGCAGGCACTTTTTCCGCACGACGCAGGCGGCGGCTCGCACCTTTCCCTGTATCCGTACGGAGTTCTGCTTGAATAGTAAAATCGATTGTTGACATGTGGAGTGTCTCCGTTAAATAAAAATAAGCCGGATATTCGCGACCAAATACCCGACGTGTTCCTCAAAAATTTGTTTTGCTTATTTGAGGGCGCGGAATATTACCACTGGCGCCCTCAAATTTCAATCAATACTCGAACATTGCTGAGATTGATTCTTCGTTGCTGACGCGGCGTAGCGCTTCAGACAACATTCCGCTCAAGGTTAATTGATGGACCTTGTCTAAGGCTTTCATTTCATCGCTTAATGGAATGCTATCGGTAACAATCACGCGATCGATGTGCGAGTCACGAATATTCGCAAACGCGTTGCCTGAGAATACTGGGTGAGTAGCATAAGCAAACACACGACGTGCACCGTTTTTCTTAAGGGCTTCAGCGGCTTTACACAAGGTGCCGCCGGTATCGATCATGTCGTCAACAATAATGCAGTCACGGTCTTGAATATCACCAATGATGTGCATGACTTGCGATTCGTTGGCACGAGGACGACGTTTGTCGATGATGGCAAGATCGATATCGTTGAGTAGTTTTGCGATGGCGCGAGCTCGAACCACACCGCCGATATCAGGCGAAACCACAACTGGGTTGTGGAAGTCTTGCTGACGCAAATGTTCCATCAATACCGGGCTACCGAAAACGTTGTCTACTGGTACATCGAAGAAGCCTTGAATCTGTTCTGCGTGTAAATCAACCGTCAACACACGGTCAACGCCAACACTCGACAAGAAGTCAGCAACAACTTTGGCGGTAATTGGAACACGTGCCGAACGTACTCGACGGTCTTGGCGCGCATAACCAAAATATGGCATGACCGCAGTGATACGACCTGCAGAAGCGCGACGTAACGCATCAACCATCACGATAAGTTCCATGAGGTTGTCGTTGGTTGGTGCACAGGTAGATTGAATGATGAAAACATCAGAACCACGGACATTTTCATTGATCATGACACTGATTTCACCGTCACTAAAACGGCCAACTTCAGCATCACCAAGTTTGATATACAGGCGGTCGGCAATTTTTTGGGCGAGTTCTGGCGTCGCATTGCCAGCAAAGAGCTTCATGTCAGGCACACTAAACCTCAGTCTTGTTGGTTAGGTTCACAGTTGAAGCCTGCCGCAGTTGCTGGCAGACCGGGTTTTCATTGAGACCTCGCGCGACAAACCCTGTCCATTGTGCAGGCATCCTTTGCAGTGCAGCACGGGCATCTGTCTCGTTATCAAATCGACCGAAGATGCATGCACCCGTGCCAGTCAATCGAGACGGCGCGTATTCTACCAACCAGTCGAGGGCCTTGGCAACTTCTGGATAGAGTCGACGGACCAGCGCTTCGCAGTCGTTACTGGTATTTTCCCAGCTCCAGTGCGGCCATTCGAGCAGTGGATGCTGACGCGGTAGGTCAGGATGTTTGAAAATACTTGGCGTACTAATTTGTACACCAGGGTGGATAACCAAATACCAAGGGCAGAGCGGTTGTGCCGGCTGTAAATGCTCACCTACACCTTCAGCAAAGGCTGCTTGTCCACGCACAAAAACAGGCACATCAGCACCGAGCTGTAAGCCTATTGTTGCTAATTCATCATCGCTCAATGGCAACTGCCAAAGATGGCGTAGTGCGAGCAATGTTGTTGCGGCATCAGACGAACCGCCGCCTAAACCACCACCAAAGGGTAAGTTCTTATGAATATGGATATGAATGCCAGGTAGATTTGGTTGAGCTTGCTCGGCGAGTAACTGTGCGGCCTTTAATACGAGGTTATCATCAGTTTCTAGGGCTGGCTCAGAACAACTCAACGTGATCGCCGAATCTTCACGAACGTCAAAAGATAATTCATCACCGAAATTGATAAATTGGAATAGCGTTTGCAGATTATGGTAACCATCAGCACGTTGGCCGACGATGTGCAAAAACAGATTTAATTTGGCGACTGCCGGTAACGTTAAAAGCGCCATTGCGATACCTGCAGTTTTAACCGCCATGCGTCGGTTGTTAAGTTAATACTATGAGGTAAAAACGTGCCGTGAACCAGTTCATACTCACCAAGTTGTGCGCGCCAAACTTGATCGGCCGCAATCATTACAAAATCTGATAGCAACGCATAAGGTTGCTGCTGATGTTGCTGCAATTGATACTGTTTCTCGACCATATCTGGTAGTTCTTTACCGATAACAATAGCGTTAATCTGATTCATCGGTAAATCCAATCGGAAATATTGCCACAGTAATTCCTGTGCGGTTGTGGCACGATACTCTTTGCCATCTTCATCGACTAACACGGCTTGGCCATTTGCTTGTTCAAGTTTAGCGAGAGTGCCGCGAAGTGGATGAGAGAAGCGCATCGTTAACTGCTCAGCACTTGAGTACCAATCGACATAGAGCCCGTGGCGATCATCGGCGCGCAAGTCGAATAAGGCCATTTGCCCGCGCAAACGCCAGTTATTCAGTTGCTCGAGCTGCTGTTGCTGCGCTGCTACCGCCTCTGCATCAACATCACTAATACTTGGTGGCTCGGGAACACTGCTACAAGCAGTTAACCAAGCACTTGTGAGTACTACTAAAAGGAGACGTTTCATTGGTTTCGCTATCCCTGTTCGTGCGCTTTTCATCATGCGGGCTTTCACGTACAATTGCCAGCGTTTCGCAGTAGTTAGAGGCTTGCAATTTTTCGCTATTATGACCATTTTCGCGCTCGGTGTTAACCACAAAACCGCTTCCGTGTCGTTACGGGAGCAAGTCGCCTTCTCGCCAGAGCAGCTGCATCAAGCGCTGCCAGCTTTGCGTGAACAAACTGGCGTTGCTGAAGCCGTTATCCTATCTACCTGTAATCGCACCGAACTATATTGTCATGGCGCGACATCCATAGATATGTTGATTGGCTGGCTTGCCGGCTATCACCGCATTCCTTTGGAACAGTTGCGAGAGCATTGTTATACCTACGAAGATAGTGCCGCTATTGAACATTTAATGGCAGTCGCCAGTGGTCTCGACTCTTTAGTTCTCGGTGAACCACAAATTCTTGGACAAGTGAAGCAAGCCTACCAATTCGCGCGCAACCAAGCGAGCGTCGGAACCGTGCTGGAGCGACTATTCCAAAGCACATTTCGGGTGGCAAAAACCGTGCGCAGCGAAACCAAAGTCGGTGAAAATGCGGTGTCGGTAGCGTTTGCCGCAGTCAACTTGGCACGCCAAATCTTCGCAGAGCTGCCGGAGTCGCGAGTGTTGTTGGTTGGTGCCGGAGATACGGCCGAACTCGTTGCGCAGCACCTCACTGAGCATGGCGTGAAACAACTGATGGTTGCTAATCGCACATTAGCGCGCGCCAGTGCCGTCGCTGAGCGTTTCCAAGGGCAAGCGCATACGCTTGGTGAGTTACCTGAGTTATTACCGCAAGCTGATATTGTGATTAGCTCAACTGCCAGCCCGTTACCAATTATCGGTAAGGGTTTGGTCGAGAAAGCGTTGAAGGCGCGTAAACGGCAACCAATTTTACTGATTGATTTGGCCGTGCCGCGTGATATTGAAGAGCAAGTGAATGAATTAGATGATGCCTTCTTGTACACGGTTGATGACTTACAAGGCATCATTACTGAAAACCTCCGCAACCGCGAGGAAGCTGCTGCCGAGGCTAAAATCATTATAGCTGAGCATTCTGAAGCCTTTACCGCTTGGATACGCCAGATTGATCATGTTGACGTGATTCGTGATTTTCGCCAGCGAACTGAACAGATGGCTGAAGAACAATTACAACGCGCTCGCAATCAGTTAGCTGCGGGCAAAAGTGCCGATGACGTGCTGGGTGAGTTCGCCCAACGTTTAACCAAACAATTTCTCCATCAGCCAACGCGAATGATGCGTGAAGCTGGGGCCGCAGGTGATTTCGAAACCCTCGCGGTATTTCAAAAATTAATAGCAGATGACGAGTAAGGTCCTCACCGCATGATGAATCCTTCGATTATTCGAAAATTAGAAGCGCTGCTTGAGCGCTAT
>NCJS01000175.1 GCA_002279005.1 Idiomarina sp. 34-48-12
CTTTATTGATATGCACACCCACCTGACTTCTCAGTTAGGTCCTGGCAGCTATATGAATAAATACACCAACAATGCACCAGATGTCACTTTGGATGCTGTTAATTATGCGCGTAAGACGCTCATGGCAGGTTTCACCACCGTTCGTGATTTAGGTGATTCTTACAATGCCAGTATTGCACTACGCAAAGCGGTGAATGCCGGTAAAGTCATTGGCCCGCGTATTTATACTGCTGGCAAGTCGCTCGCAACGACTGGCGGACATGCTGACCCAACCAATGGTACGCATGACGGGTTGTATGAATCACCAACTCCGGCAGATGGCGTATTGAACGGTCCTTATGAGGCGCGACAAGCGGTTCGTGCGCGTTATCAAGACGGCTCAGATTTGATCAAATTGACGGTTACGGGTGGTGTATTGAGTGTTGCGAAAAGCGGCCACAACCCGCAGTTCATGATGGATGAACTCGAAGCGGTGGTGAAAACTGCTCGCGACTACGAAATGAAAGTAACCGTTCACGCGCATGGCAAAGAAGGTATGTTACGCGCCATAGAAGCCGGTGTTGATTCTATTGAACACGGTACCTACATGGACCAAGAAGTCATGCGCGCAATGAAGAAAAAAGGCGTGTATTACGTACCGACTATTACCGCCGGTCGTTCGGTCGCGGATCGGGCTAAAATTGACGGATTTTTCCCTGAACTCGTTCGACCAAAAGCAGCTGCCATTGGCCCCAAAATTCAGAGCACTTTTGCTGAAGCTTATAAAGCTGGCGTGAAAATCGCTTTCGGTACAGATGCAGGTGTTTATGACCATGGCGATAACTATCGCGAGTTTATCTACATGGTTGAAGCGGGCATGCCACCTCTGGCAGCGATTCGCAGTGCGACAGCGGAAGCATCGAAATTATTGGGCGTAACCGATATCGGTACCCTTGAAGTTGGCAAGCGCGCTGATGTGGTAGCGGTACAGGGAAATCCGTTGAACGACATTTCCCTGCTCAGCAACATCAATTTGGTTATGAAAGACGGTACCGTCTACAAACAATAACTTAAGCGAAGTCTTTTAGGAGCTGGCGGACGTCTTGCAAAATTACGTCTTCCAGCTCTTTTTCGTAGCCTTCGCGCTCGTTATCCATTTTGCGAATTTCTGCCTTTGGATATTGATTACGCGCCTCATGTGTCGGCATGTGTTTAATACGCTCGTACATGTCATGCAACGACGGATATTTAGTTGCGTAACCTGCTTGATTTGACTCTACTCGTAAATCCAATAGCACCACCAACCGAAGCGCACCCTCCGACAACGGGCATTGCCCCTGCTCCATCGCCTTCGCTATGGTTACGATGCTTTCATGGAGATTCTCATTTCGCTTCGCTAACGCTTGATCACGGCGTTGATTCTGCGCTTTTAGCTGAGCTAACAATCGGCCAGCATAAAACGCCAGTCCGGCAATGATTACAACTCCAAGTAAAACGGCAATCCAAGTCCACGCCGGAAAATTAGCTTCTGTCATCGTCATCCTCAAATTCGTCGTCGAAATCTAAATCATCAAAGTCATCGTCGTCTTCAAGCTCTATACCGAGCAGTTCAGCGAGCTGTGAGAATCTTTCAGTACGCTCTTCCATGTACTTTGTATCACTGGCGTTTAACGTCTCGCCATCTTCCGCGCGTTCTAACAACGCTTGCAGGCGCTCATCATTTTCAATTGAGGTTAACTCTGCCATCGCGGCTTTTCGGTCAAAGCTAGGCTGTTGCGGTGCCTGTGCTGCTTGCTTCGGATCAATCAGGCTAATTGGTTTCTTACTACCATGGCGCGGATCGTGCGCCTGCACATTGCCACTCGCGTCTTGGCGCTTGGCTTGATTTGCAGACGGATTAAAGCGGCTTCCTGGCTTATGGCCTTTGGTTTTATGCGTCGGTTTTGATGGTGCTGATTTTGTCTTCGGCTGCTCCCAATCCTTTAAAGGTTTCTTAGATGGAGCTAGCGGACCAGTTTTGCGGGTTTTCTTGACGCGTGTCATGTGTGTTTCCAGAACAGTTGAATGTATTACGTTGGCTTAAGCATAGCGTGCTTGCAAACGTAACGCATAGTTTAACTGATCTAGCAGGCAATAAAAAAGGCGATGTTGCCATCGCCTGATTTATTCTCATTCTTTCACACAGCGCACGTGCGATTTCGAGAACGGTTGTCATTATCTTCCATGTTTTTAATTATAACGTCCGTGAGGTTTTTATTATTATTGTTATTAGTTAAGCGCATTAACCGAGCTCTGTTGTTTTTATTCTGCTTGGTTAAAAGTCGGCCTCCTGGCCGTGTTGTTATTCCCTGGATTTTAATTTTGATTACAGCGGAAGCCTTATATTATGTGGCTTCCCGTAAATCCAATGGCATTCAGAGTACTGATTCGTGTCGAATTATCAATGCTTCGTATGTTCTAAAAATAAATTTCTTTATAACTTTATTGTCAAACCCGCGATGCTATAGGGCTTTTCTTACGTTTTTTTTGCAACAAAAAAACAAAAAAGGC
>NCJS01000176.1 GCA_002279005.1 Idiomarina sp. 34-48-12
AACGATTTAAAAACAATAGCATATCGATAATATTTAAAAGTTGGCACAACCTTTGCCTGTCTCCTAGCGACTAAATAATTAGTCCATTAACACAAACTAGGAGATTACTCATGAAAACCACAATCACTTCAATCGTAATTGCTTCTGCTCTGTTCTTAGGTTCAGCTCAAGCGCAAGAACAACAAACCGACAGTAATTTAGAATTGTCTTTAAAAGAGAGTATTTCGCAAGAAGTAAGCAACACTCGTCAACAAGTTAAATCTGAAAACCAACTTGAGTTGATGCAATATTTTGCTGAAGTAAAACTCGCTTTGAATCCTTCTCGCATGTTAACCAACGTTGCTGAAGTTGCCGTTGAATTAATTACCGGTAACGAGGAATAACAGCATGTGGATGCAGTCCAGTTTACTTGTCGTGATGATGGCAGCACCAGTATTGGGTACCGTGGTTGCTGGTGCGGTCGTCATCGCCTCTGCTGCGATGAGCGTCGACAAATCCGAGTGAATGCAACATAAACATGTGGTAGGCTGATTTTCACCGTTAATTCTTATAATAAGAGGAAGTTGCTGCGTGAATAAGCCACTTATGTTGGGTTTGGTTGGCGCCCTAAGTCTAACAACTGTTGCCACAGCGCAAGAGTACACAGCTAGTGACAAAGCGCATGAAATTGCGCAGAAGAATTTGATTATCGATACACATATTGACGTGCCGTATCGTTTAAATAAAGACTGGGAAGACGTAACCCGCGCAACAGAACGTGGTGACTTTGATTACCCTCGCGCAAAGCAGGGCGGCTTGAACGTTCCGTTTATGTCGATTTATATTCCAGCGCAGTTAGAACAAACACCAGGTGCTAGCTACCAGTTAGCGCACCAGCTTATTGATAGTATGGAAGCTTTGGCTTGGCGCGCGCCGCAAAAATTTGCCATGGCTTACAGCGTCGATCAAGTGATGCAGCAACAAGAGCGCGGTGTTATTTCCATAGCCCTTGGCATGGAAAATGGCTCGCCGATTGAAGGTGACTTAAAAAATCTCCACGAATTCTATAATCGTGGCATCCGTTACATCACCTTAGCGCACAGCCAGTCGAACCACATTTCAGATTCATCATACGATATTCGCCGTCAGTGGAATGGTTTAAGCCCATTTGGTAAAGAGCTCGTGAAAGAAATGAACAACGTTGGTGTGATGATTGATATCTCGCACGTGTCGGACGAAGCGTTTTGGCAAGCTGTCGAGTTATCAAAAGTTCCAGTTATCGCATCACACTCATCGTTACGTAAATATACGCCAGGGTTCGAGCGTAATATGAGCGATGAGATGATCAAAGGCCTCGCCAAAAATGGTGGCGTTATCATGATTAACTTCGGTTCATCGTTTGTGACTCAGCAGGCAAACCGCTACGGCGATATCGTCCGTAAGCAAATTGCCGCGATTAATGAGCAATATGGCGAAGGTAGCGAGGAAGCCGAACAACGTATCGCGGAAGTTCGCGCAAAAAATCCGTTCCCATTTGCAACCATAGAAGAAGTGCTGAACCATATTGACCACGTGAAGAATTTAGTTGGTATCGATTACATTGGTATCGGTTCGGATTATGATGGCGTTGGTGACTCATTACCAGTTGGCTTGAAAGATGTCTCAACCTATCCGAATTTAGTTCAAGGGCTTCTTGATCGTGGTTACAGTGAAGAAGAGATTGAGAAGGTTCTGAATAAGAACTTAGTACGCGTTTGGCGCGAAGTAGAAACCTACGCCGCCAACCACTAAAAACAAGAGCGCTATTAGCTGTTAGATATTCGATATTAGACCTTCAAATTCGAACTTCAGTTAATAGCGCACTTTCCTTATCTAACATCCAGTTAAAACCCGCGGATATCTAATATCCAACAGCTAATATCGTCCTTGCTTTTCCGCTACAAAAGTGTATAATTCGCGGCCACAGTTGATGAACTCCTTGGAGCTCTCGCAGCTGTGTTAGGTTGCCACAGCAGTCCCGATAGGGGATTGAATGGATTTTTCGTTGAAAATGCCACGCCCGGTATGCTGCCAGGGTGTCGGTTTTTTTCTGTGCTCTTTTTTAAATGCTCTTTAATTGAGGCTTTGATTTTTTATGGCTAATCAAAGAATTCGGATTCGCTTGAAAGCGTTCGATCATCGTCTGATTGACCAGTCGACTGCAGAAATCGTTGAGACTGCAAAACGCACTGGTGCTCAGGTACGTGGTCCAATCCCACTACCTACACGCAAAGAACGTTTCACCGTGTTGATTTCTCCACACGTGAACAAAGATGCGCGTGACCAGTACGAGATCCGTACCCACAAGCGTTTGATCGACATCATGGACCCAACTGACAAGACTGTAGACGCGTTAATGCGTTTAGACCTTGCAGCGGGTGTTGATGTACAGATCAGCCTGGGCTAAGCGGGCAGTAATAGGATTACACACGAGAGGTTTTAACAATGGCTATTGGTCTAGTCGGTCGTAAAGTAGGAATGACTCGCGTCTTCCAAGAAGACG
>NCJS01000177.1 GCA_002279005.1 Idiomarina sp. 34-48-12
GCGTTGGCTGTCACTGTTGCATTAATTGCCACACAACGGTTATGTCGTCACCACCATTCGCGGTATCTGTAAAGAAACACACCAAGCTGCTTACTGGCCGGTCGCCGCAGTTACCGTCGTGGTGCCGTTTGTCGGTCTAGCGATCGCTATTGGTCTATTCATATGGTTTTAATTAACGCATTAATCACCGAGGCTACTTATGTTTGAAGTATCGAGCAGCACCGCATCGCACGTACAAGGTGACGTTCAAGATAGTCAGTTGATGATTATTGATTTGCTGCGCCATGCTGTGCGTCGACACCCACAGCAAGAAATTGTGTCGCGGCGGCTTGAAGGCGACATTCATCGCTACACCTACCGTGACTGTTATGAACGTACCTGTCAGCTTGCTCATGCGCTGAAAGGCCTTGAAATAGAAGCCGGCGAGCGTGTTGCAACACTGGCTTGGAATACTTACCGGCATGTTGAACTGTATTACGCAGTGAGCAGCATTGCCGCGGTGATTCATACGGTGAACCCGCGACTCATTGCCGAGCAAATAAAATGGATTCTTGATGATGCTCAAGCCAGTTGGCTATTTGTTGATTCAAGCTTTGTGCCATTGCTTGATGAGTTTGCGAATGAGCTTAAAACGGTCAAAGGTATCGTCATTCTCACGGACGAATCGATGCAGCCTCAGCTCGATCACATTTGGCTGCCGGTGCACAACTACGAAAGCTTAATTGCGAATCAAGCACCGCAATTTGATTGGCCAATATTTTCGGAGAATGCCGCAGCATTGCTGTGTTATACCTCGGGCACCACTGGTAACCCGAAAGGCGTTTTAACGTCGCATCGTTCAACTGTTCTACACGCGCAGGCAACCATGAGCGCTGAGTTATTGGATTTGCGCACAGACACAGTGTTGATGCCGATGGTATCGATGTATCACGTTGGTGCTTGGGGTGCCCCTTACGCCGCACCGCTGGCTGGCAGTAAGTTAGTACTTCCCGGAGCAGGCATGGGTGGCGCTGACATGCACGAACTCATCAGCAAAGAAAAAGTGACGGTGGGATTGGGCGTTCCGACGATTTGGTTAACGCTTCACAACTACCTCAGCGAACATCAACTTACTATTCCGTCGCTTGAACGCGTGTGTGTCGGTGGTGCTGCTTCACCATTGGGTTTAGTGAAAACCTACGATGAAAAGTACAACGTGTATTGGCAACCAATTTGGGGTATGACCGAAACGGGGCCACTCGCCTGCTCCGCGCCGCCAACCGCTGAATTGAAAGCACTCCCAGCTGAAGAACGCTACGCCATTCAAACCACTGCTGGGCGCGCTTGCTTTGGTGTAGATATGGAAATATTTGATGCTGACGGTCACTCGCTTCCACATGATGGCGTCACGTCTGGCGAGTTAAAGGTGCGCGGCCCTTGGATTGCCAACAGCTATTACCGTCGTAATGACCCGGATGTGTTTGCCGATGGCTGGCTTGCCACTGGCGATATCGCGGTGATTGACGCGCAAGGCTACATGAAGGTTGTCGATCGCAAAAAAGATGTGATTAAAAGTGGTGGCGAGTGGATTAGCTCACTTGATATCGAGAATATTGCAAGTCAGCACGCTGATATCAATGAGAGTTGTGTGATTGGCGTCAAGCATCCGAAGTGGGACGAGCGACCGTTATTACTCGTTGTGCCCAATAAGGGCCACGACATTAATAAACAAGACATCTATAAGTTCTTAGAAGGCAAAATTGCCAAATGGTGGATGCCGGATGACATTGTGGTGGTCGAGAGTCTGCCGCACACCGGAACAGGTAAACTCATTAAAAATGAACTGCGCAAGCAGTATCTTAACTATTTACTGGAGCAATCAGCATGATTCGGTTGATAACACTGATTTTGATCGTCGCGGTTACTTCAATGAGCTCAGCTCATTCGAATGAACTTTTGGTTGAGAAGAAAACATTTACGACGAAAGATTTTGCCACGGTTAGCGGTGAGGTTATTTCTGAGGTCACGGTTGGCTGGGAAGCCTACGGCAACCTCAACGAAGCAAAAGATAACGTGATTCTGATTACACATTATTTCTCGGGTAATAGTCATGCCGCAGGCAAATACACCCCCAACGACCCACAGCCTGGTTACTGGGACGCGATTATCGGCCCAGGTAAAGCCATCGACACCAATAAATATTATGTGGTTAGCTCTGACACCTTAGTGAATGCGTTTCCGCATTTGCCTCACGTGATTACCACCGGCCCTGCCTCAACGAACCCAAAAACAGGTAAGCCCTACGGGTTAGATTTTCCGGTAGTGACCATTCGCGACTTTGTAAATGTTCAACATGCCTTACTTACCAGTCTAGGCATTGAAAAATTGCATGCGGTGGTTGGCGCGTCAATGGGCTCGTTGCAGGCACTTGAATGGTCAGTTGCATATCCAGACATGGTTGAACGGATGATTTCTGTGATTGGTGCTGGTGCAATGGATGCGTGGACCATTACCGCCTTAGAGCA
>NCJS01000056.1 GCA_002279005.1 Idiomarina sp. 34-48-12
TTGGCCACCAATGGCTCAATTTATGATGTTCATGCGACTGTTTGGCAGTTAGACGCACAGGGCGCAGTCATCAGTGAAACGACCTATGCGCCATTAATGGAACGCTTAGAAGACGATGAGTTCCATTGGTCAACGTATGCTTACGCCGTGAACAACAATGGTATTGCTGTGGGCCAAAGCTGGACCTACTATGGCGCAGAGCCTGTCGTTGGCGGGCGTATTAAAATGCCAGCAATCTTTGTCAATGGCGAGACTCGTGCAGTCACCACAAGCGAAGATTATCTCTGGGGCACTGCAACTGACATTAATGACGACGATATTGCAATTGGCTATGTGCTACAAAATATTCAAGGGACACGTCGTGCTGTTCCATTCTCTTATTCTGTAACCGATGATACTTTCACAACGCTACCAACATTGTTTGTTGGTTCGGCGACTTACCCGAACGCTATTAACAACCAGGGAATCATTGTCGGTAGTGCGGAAATTGATACACAGATTGATTCAGCGCGTCGCCGCATTGGTTATTACTTTGACTTATATAATCCAGACCAAGGTTTGATTGATCTTAACGAAGCTATTGGTTGTGATTCTGATTATTTCATTGTGTCTGCTGAATCGGTGAACGAGCAAAATCAAATCTTGGTGACTGCGATAAAAGAACGCCAGTACACCGATGAAAACGGTGATGTACGAAGCGAGCAGGTCGCTGAATCTCTCATTTTAAACCCTGAAAGTGGTGAGTTTACCGGGTGTACAATTGAAGAGGATAAAATTGTACGCCAAGGCGCAGTAACCACTCCTTGGGGGTTCGCTTGTATGTTATTGATTGGCGGTCTTATTACACTTAGACGCAAATTTGCAGGCTAACTAAACAAGTTATTCTAAGTAGCCAAAGCTCAATAAACGGCGTATTTTCATTGACTTAAAAGGTCATTCGGAAATACGCCGTTTTTTTCATTTGAACTCCCGTCCAGAATTGCTATCTATTAATAAGAGCGTCATAAAAAATTAAGAATTCTCTGAGAGAAAAGTGTTCGGCGCTCTTTTTCAAAGTTAAATGAACAAAAACTGGACGAGGAAGTGCATTATGAAACGACAAAAACGCGATCGCCTAGAACGTGCGCAGGCACAAGGTTTTAAAGCCGGAGTATCTGGTCGTTCTAAAGAACTATGTCCCTACCAGAATCAAGACGTACGGTCACAGTGGTTAGGCGGTTGGCGAGATGCCATGGAAGCGCGAGGCGGCGGTTTATTCCGCTAAGAACCCCAAGATAAAATTATAGAAAAGCCCGCAGAGCGGGCTTTTTAACATCTAGTGCTAGTTAGAATGTTGAGGTGTCAGTGAACAATCCAACTTTCAGATCTTTCGCGGTGTAGATCGTTTTGCCATCAACTTCAACGCGACCATCTGCAATTCCCATATACAACGAGCGTTTCAAGACTCGCTTCATATCAATGAAATAGCTGACTTTTTTGGCTGTGGGCAGAATTTGACCAGTGAATTTCACTTCACCAACACCAAGCGCACGACCACGACCTGGCCCGCCAAGACAGGCAAGGAAGAAGCCAGTGAGCTGCCACATGGCATCGAGACCTAAACAACCAGGCATTACCGGATCACCGATGAAATGGCAGTCGAAGAACCACAAATCAGGCGTGATATCCAACTCGGCGTGAATAAACCCCTTACCATAAGCACCGCCGTCTTCAGTAATTTCGACAACGCGATCCATCATTAGCATGTTAGGAGCGGGGAGTTGGCTGTTGCCTGGACCAAACATTTCGCCACGGCCGCATGCGAGTAGTTCTTCACGAGTAAAGCTAGATTGTTTCATAAATACCTTGTTGAGTGTTGCGTTACGCAGGTGCAACGCCTATCGAGTTAGACAGATAGGCGCTAGATTAGCGAACACGTGTACGCTTAACAAGTCCGACAAGTATTTTTAGCTAAACCAACGACGCCACCATGGCACTTCACGTTCAATGTGTTGCAGTTCATTTAAGCGTTGTTCAATGCGCGCATATAACTGTTTTTGCTCAGTTTGTGTCAATAACTCAAGCGCTTCACCAACGTGTTCAATGGCATAGACATGAAACTTATTATCAGCGACGGCTTGAATCACCTCATCCGAAAGGTTGAGTTGGCTCAAATTAGCTGAAGGAATAATGACTCCTTGCTTACCGGTTAAGCCACGTATTCTACAGAGCTCAAAATAACCTTCTATCTTTTCGTTGACCGCACCAATGGCTTGCACACGGCCGAATTGGTCTACTGCGCCGGTGATTGCTAAGCCCTGCTGAATTGGAGCTTCAGCGAGCGCTGATAATAAGCAACAAAGCTCCGCAAGCGACGCACTGTCGCCATCAACTTCATGGTATGACTGCTCGAAGACGATTGTCGCTGACAATGCCATGGCTTCGTTGCGCGCGAATACGTTGGCAATATAAGCACTTAAGATCATCACTCCTTTCGTGTGAATACTGCCGCTTAGCTCAGACTTTCTGTCGATATCGATAATATCGCCATCACCATAATGAACAGTTGCAGTTATACGAGTTGGCTCGCCAAACTCGTGCCCACCAGCAGTAATCACCGTCAAACCATTAATCTGACCGACAACTTCGCCTTCAGACGCAATATAAACTTGGCCCTCGAGAATGGCTCGACGACTCAGTTCCGCAATATACCCGTCACGCTCATGACGTTGCTTTAACGCCGTCTGTAAATGATCTGCAGAAATTTCTTGGCATCCTGAAGCTTGGGCGATAGCGCAGGCTTCGCGCATGAGCTGCATGATAGCAATGGTGTCAAGAGATAATTCGGTTTGAAAATCAGTAATCCGTGTCACGAATTTAAATAGTGCTGCATAGGCATCGGCAGCCAAAGGTAACACAGCAGATTCCCGCTCAACATAACTGAGATAATCAAAGTAGGGGGTTAGTGGCTCATTTTGTAACGAGTAGTGACTCGAGAAGTCAGCTAAATATGGGAATAAGTTATCGAAATCGCGATCAAGTTCACGCAATTGCGCGTAGATATCACGCTCACCGAGCAATAGCACTTTAATGTGAACCGGAATAGGTTCAGGTTGATAATACGCGGCTATGTTCGCGTCGCCAGGTTGCGGCCAATGAAATTCGCTGGTGCGTAAAATGTACTTTAATTTACGCCATAATCCCGGCTGAATTAATAGTTCTTCGGCATCAATGGCAAGCACGCCACCATTTGCTTTCAGAACCGCACCAGCTTCAATTAAATGCAAGTCGGACGAAATTGTACCTTCAACACTCTGCAAACGAATGCTGCCGAAAAGACTCGCGTCTGTGACCCGATCACACAGCATAAACGGTTCATTTTCTTTGTGAGAGACAATAACCGTCGCTAATTCTGAGCCAGGCAAATCATCGAAAGTTTTATCGATGACAAGTTCGATATAATTAGCAACGCGCTTACTTGGGAAAGTTTCAACAATGAAATCTCGTAATGGTCCTCGTACCGATACATCAGCCTGTAGCAGTTCCCACAATTTCACTAAAAAATCGTTTGCCTTACCGTACGGCAAATTAACGCATAATGGCTCAATTGCCGATTCTGGGTTCGCCACGTATACCCAATCATACTTATCTGCATGAAGCCATTGTTGCTTCGATTCAACTTCATTAAGAACGTCGTAAGTACGCATACCAGCTGGCGTAACAACAAAGCCGTGGGCATAGCGCCCAGCAATGCTTAATGCTTGTTGCAGGGCCGATAAGGCGCGTTGTTGGCCAACTAGGGCGCTTGGTGACGTGACGGTAGGGCGTTGACCCGCCCATTCGTTAATCTTTGGTTGTAATGCTGCAGCAGCAATGCGCATAGGTAATCTCCCTTATATGGCGCCCATGATACCACTGTACGCGTCGTACGCCATGCCTTGTCACGTTATTGCTAGCGAATAAAATTAATTGGAATTGGGGTGATTTTGTAGCCCTGTTGGCGTAATAACGTCAATAAACCATCGGTACCGGCTAAATGTCCCGCACCAACGGCGATAAATGTTGGCTGCGAGGCGATTAATTTTGGCAACTCAGTAACCCAGTTTTTATTGCGCTGACTTAAAAACGCTTGCTCAAACGTGTCAAAATCGGCTTGGCTACGCATTACCTCGTACAATTTGCCACCATCGTCATTAAGATAAACTGATTGTAGTTCTTGCAGATCGTCACGATTTTGCTTCGGATTTGTCGCCATTTCATACAAAGCCTGAACTTGCTCTTGCAGCGAGATACTGTCAAATAACGCCAGTTGTTCGGCTACCGTTTCTAATCCGACAATGGCTTTTGCATTAACTTGAGCTTGTTGTGTGAGCATTTCATCCAGCAATAATGGCTGCGAGTCACAATCAAGAAAATGTTGCAGAAATAGGGCGTTGATAAAGATCGGACGTAAGCTTTTTAATTGCTGATAGGGATAACCCAAGTCATTTTCCACAATTCCTTGCAAAATAGCTTGTTGTTGCTGAGTCAGGTGTTTCTGCAAATAATCCGCTGGCTGTTGTGTCACATGTTGCTGCAAATAACGTTGTTGTGCGCTGTCCGTTAAATCGATTTCGACGACGAGTTGTTTTGCCTCTGAAAATGCCGAAGTTACAGCGTTTGGGATACTCGCATCAGCGTGACAAATCATGTGCATGGTTCCAAACAAATAAGCTGTCGGTTGTGACTCATGTTCAATCTTATAGAACACGTTTGCGAAACTGCATGAACTGACAACGGCAAAGATCAAACCAACCAAATATTTCATAGCATGCTCCAGCGTTAAATTTAGCTATCGACTATAGCGAAAAGGGTTCAGATTTCGAATACGGAACCAAGGATAAATCTAGATATTATTGATTTCGTATAATGTATACAACTTCAAATCCGAGCCGCCTAGCCAACTTATACAACTTGTGTTTTTCCCCACATTTCAGCCTTGATTTTATCGGGGCTAAACGCCCCTCAAAATCAGCCTGTCTAATTGTTATTTTCAAGTCATTTTGTCTAGCAGGGTGGCTTGTGGACTTAATCGAAGTTGAATAACTAAGTTGAAGCGTATCAAACTGCATGGATTTTCAACGCATCGCCGAGTCTAGCAAAGGGGGTTACGAACCCCCTTTACCCCCGAAATAGATGATCCGAGGAAGCCGAAAAAGTCCGTTTTTAACCCCCAAAATAGTGAGACTTTGGGTTTCACTGTGGGTTTTACAGATTTTCTGCAATTAAAACATGGGGTTAAGCGTGAAAACGCGCGTAATTTGATGTGTGAACAGTCTCAAAAATGAGACAAAGGTGCAGTACTACCTGATCCATGCCCTGACGGGTTTTGTTAATTTTGGGTCGAAATTGCCAACAACCAGAAGTACACTACAGCAAGAACAACTGACGTCGAAAAAAGTAGGTGAGGGGCGTCACAGCTTGGTCGATATTCGCCCTTATCTGTGACGCCCTGTAGCCACCTCCTTATTGCCCTAATGATTAACCGCATCATCGCCAAAGACCTCGATCAAGTTATGACGATATTGATTCATTGAGTGAAGAGCGAAGCGCCCAAGGCTCGGAAACTTCCTAAACCCTCTGATACTGGCTTTTATCCCTGCATGCGCCCAGGCATATTCCAACTGGTAATATTTATCAGCATTCGCAACATTAACCGGCAACGTTTCTAACTGGGTTCGGTAATAACAATCCACAATGCGAAGCAACCGATAAAACACTAAAGCTTCCCAAGTTGATTGCTTATATTCAGAACGTTTCAAAGCCATATGATCACCTACTTAGCTTGTTTGTAGAGCATCTGAAGCTTGTCAGCTTCGCCTAATATGCGCTCAACCGTTAAACGCATTTCCTCGTTAGCCATGCGTTTATTCTGAAGTTGAGCCGTTGCTTCACGAGCCAGCCACATAAACCGCTTTGTGAATTCCACCTCAAAGGCTGAAATAACGCCGTAGGGCGTGTGAATATCTGTACCCACTATGCGCCACTCATCGAACGGGAAATAAGCGGGTAGGTAGCCTCTGGAGATGATATCGAGGTGAACCATGATGTAACGAGGTGCTTTGTTGTTATCGTACCAATTGTAAACCGTACGCTTAGTGACGCCGAAATGCGCCGCCGCCGTGTCAAAGTCAAAGCCGAACACATCGACTAAGGCGATACCGAAATCATGGTTGAACTGTTGGAATGGTTGGAATCGTTTACGCATGGCGCAGCACTCCAAGCGGAAATGCGCCGAAAAGCGATACTTGTCTATATCGAGAATGTTTTGAAATTTTTTCCACGTTAAATGCTCCAGACTGGAGCAAGCGGCAACGATTCGATAGAATCTATTCACCACCTGCAAACCTTAAACCGTTGGTGGTCGTAGCCCCGAACAATTACCAGTTGTTGCGGGGCTTTTTTGTGACCGTTGGAATCCAGTCTAGCTCATTTCGTATAATGTATATTATGTTAAATAGTCTATTAAATAAGGAATCTATTAAATGTGATGACTTACATTTTCCTCAATAAATCGTGCGTTATTTTAAAAATTGGCAGTTCAGCTACGTAAACTCTGACAGATTTCACGTAGCGAACGATTTGAGAAATAGAATGATTAAGACGTTTAAAGCGAGGTTTTGTAATCGGTTCATCGTTCTTCAATAAATACCTTCATTGCGCTCATCTGTTGCTGAAGAACATTTTCTACCGCTGGAGCCCATTGGCTTAAGTCGTTTGGAGTGTAACCGCCGACACGGTAGAAAACTGTTAATTCGGTACTCATATCATCGATGTTATCTAAACGCCACTCCATGACACCCGTGACACCTTCACCTTGCAATGGGCCTAAGCCGCCTAATAATCGAACAAATTTATTTGGAATAACCATCGCGACTTGCAGGTGTTGCGCTTCATTATAACTCCCCTGCTCGTTCCATTTCTGATTCGAGGCGGTTGGTTTCGTCAGCACGCGGCTTGGTGAATCGTGCAATCGCAAGATATAAAACCGGTGTTAAGTACAAAGTAAATAACACAGCGAATGCAAGACCGCCAAAAACAACCCAACCAATGGCGTTGCGCGATTCAGCGCCGGCACCCATTGAGAGAATTAAAGGTAGCGCGCCTAATAACGTCGATACTAGCGTCATCATGATTGGGCGCAGACGAATTTCAGCCGCATTTTCAATCGCTTGACGAACGCTTTCACCCTGGTCACGAAGCTGATCAGCAAATTCAACTAATAAGATCGAATTCTTAGCAATCAGTCCTATCAGCATCACCAAGCCAATTTGCGAGAAGATGTTGATGGACGTACCGGTCACGTATAGCGCAAAGAAAGCGGCCGCAATACCAAAAGGCACCGTCGCCATTACTACCACAGCTGAGTTGACACTCTCAAACTGAGCGGCGAGAACCAAGAAAACGATGACAAAAGCAAGGATATACGTCAGTGCCACTTCGCGTGAGGTTTCTTCATAGGCCTCAGCTTCACCAAGCAATACTAGGCCGACGCCATTGGGTAGTTCTTCAGCGGCAAGCTCACGTAAGCGCTCAACAACTTGTTCTAATGGAATTGACGTTGGAAGTTGCATATCAACTTGAATAGCACGTCGCTGTGAACGACGTTCAAGTTCTGCTGGGACGCCTTCTTCCGTCATCGTCGTTAAACTTGATAACGGAACCAAACCAGTGGCTTGAGAACCAACATAAAGATTCATGATATCGGTTGGATCTCGAATTAAATCGCGCTGTGCTTGCAACATAATTGGTACAGCTTGGTCACCAATGTTCAAGTCAGTCACATCTAGCCCGTTAATTGCCGCGCGTAACGTGGTCGAGATATCATTTAATGGCACGCCGAGCTCTTCGGCGCGTTTACGATCAATATTTACTCGAAGCTGAGGCTGCGTGGGTTGATAGCCGATACGCGGGTAACCAACCTCTGGCATATCTTCTTGCACCCGTGCCGTGAACTTTTGAGCTGCTCGATAAATATCTGCATACTCTTCACCAGTCAATGCGAACTCGAGACCGCCTCCTTGTCCTCGTAAATTTAGACTATTCGAACCGAAGGCGCGCGCCGGCGCACCGGGGATCTGACTCAGCGGCACGCTGATTTCATCAATAATGTCCTGCTGGCTTTGTTCCCGTTGTTCCCAATCGGTTAAACGAACAGTAATGAAAACGAGATTTGGATCCCATTGGCCGACCACAGTATTGATACTATCTACCGCACCACCGTTCACATATGGCAATAGTATCTCTTCCATTTTTTGTGCTTGGCGATCCATAAAGTCAATGCCAACACCATCAGGGCCACGCGCGAAGATTCGAATGGTGCCTCGGTCTTCATTTGGCATTAACTCGTTATCAACTTGAAAGTATAAATAACCCGCTAATCCGGCAATAATGCTGCTACCGACAAATACCCACAAGGCTTTATCGAGCGCAAAATGTAAGGTTTTGCGATAGCTATCACGCAGTTTTCCACCGAAACGTTGTAACAATGTTTCGTTTGAAACTTCTTTTAATGGTAAGCGCGCCGTTAGCGCTGGCACTAATGACAACGCGACAAACGACGAAATAATCACAGCGGCGGCCAACACTCCGCCAAACTCACGGAATAATCGGCCTGCAGTTGATGGCAAGAACGCAATTGGAACAAATACTGCGACCAATACCGCTGTCGTTGCAACCACCGCAAAAAACACTTCACGAGTTCCAACAACGGCTGACGCCCTCGCTCCGAGACCCAAGCTACGACGGCGTTGGATATTTTCAGATACAACAATGGCATCATCAACAATCAAACCCGTTGCTAGAACCAACGCTAATAACGTCAGAATGTTGACTGAGAAACCCAATACCCAAATCACCGCAATAGAGCCGATTAACGCAACAGGAATTGCGAGTGCAGGAATGATTGTCGCTCGCCCAGAGCCAATAAACACCCACAAAGTCACAATGACTAATGCGATGGTTAGCGCAAGAGAAGTGAAAACTTCCTCGACGGAACTACGTATGAATTTCGCATCATCTGAAGTGATTTGAATGTCGAGTTCGGGATATTGAAGTTTAAGTCGCTCAACTAAAGCGAGCACTTCATCTGATATTTCGATGGTATTTGAGCGTGCTTGACGAATAATGCCAAGGCCAATCACCGGTTTGCCGTCTAAGCGAACCATACTCGTGGCATCAGCGGGTCCAAAAAATACTGTGGCGACATTACCGACTCGGGTGGAATCTCGAATGACGATGTTTTCAACATCTTCGACCGTAACTGAACTGGCATCAGCTCGAACAATTAATTGTTGGTCGGTTGATTTTAAACTACCTGCCGGCACATCAAACGGTGCCTGACGTAAAACATTTGCAACATCCGTTACGGTTAGCTGATAGCTGGCCAATTGTAATGGGTCTAAAATAACCCTTAAAACCCGCTCCCGTGCGCCGTTGAGACGAACATCTGCAACGCCAGGCACACTTAAAAAGTTCGGGGCTAAGTCGGTTTCAACGCGTTCGGTCAGGGTCTCGAGATCGAGTGTACTACTTGAAACCGCAAGCGAAACAACGGCCTGAGCATCGTTATCGGCCTTGATAATTGCGACATTTTCAACTTCTTCGGGTAAGGCTCTTTGTACTTGGCTTACCGTTTCACGCATTTCGTTAGCTGCACTATCGAGATCAATTCCAGGTCGAAACTCAACCACAATTCGAGAACTGCCCTCTTCACTCGAAGCACGAATTTGCTTCACGCCACTAACACGCGCCGCAGCCCCTTCAAGAATACTTGTTACTTCCGTATCGACTGTCTCTGGTGCGGCACCAGGAAAACTCGCTGATACTGTTACAATAGGTCGATCGACATCCGGTAACTCACGTACTTCAACGCCATTAATTGCAGCGTAACCAGCAATGATAATTAATAAGTTAAGAACAATAATTAGAATAGGCCGACGAATTGCTAACGATGGCAAATCAGTTAACTGTGGTGAGAATTTCATAGCTCACTCTCCGCGTCCGCTTGGCGTTGTGAGTTCAATTGGTGAATGCAACGCTATTCTTATTTAAGGGAGGATCGCGTCATGAACCAAAGAAAACGTATTTATTATACGCCAGAACAAAGAGCAATTCTTATTTAAGGGAGGATCGCGTCATGAACCAAAGAAAACGTATTTATTATACGCCAGAACAAAGAGCACTGATTTGGGATAGGTACAAGCAAGGCGATTCGTTGCATGATATCGCTAGAATGTTTGACCGTTACCATTCGTCGATAATGCCGACCATTTACCAAACCGGTGGTTTTAGACCACCCACCAGGAAAAGACGAGCTTCATCATTAACTCTCGATGAGAGAGAAGAAATATCTAGAGGACTGGCAACAAATCAGTCTATCAGAGCAATAGCCGAAGGTCTTTCCAGAGCGCCTTCAACCATTAGTCGAGAAATATTGAGGAATGGTGGTTCGAGCCTTTATCGTGCAGCAAAAGCTGAAGATGAGGCTTGGAACCGAGCCCTGCGGCCTAAGCCTTGCAAGTTAATTGATAGCCCTTCATTGTGTAAATTAATCGCAGCTAAGCTCAAGCGCGCTTGGTCTCCGCAGCAAATAGCTGGGTGGTTAAAGCGACAATACCCCGACGATCAGGAAATGCATGTGTCCCATGAAACAATTTATAAGACGCTATTTATTCAAACGAGAGGCGCCTTAAAAAAAGAACTGCAAAGGTGCCTGCGGACTAAACGTGCGGTACGTAGATCTCGAACAGCGTCGACTAAAGGGAAAGGGCTGGGTCAGATACCAGAGGCAGTTTCTATTAGCGAAAGACCTCAATGTGTTGAAGATCGCGCAATACCTGGGCATTGGGAAGGTGACTTGATACAAGGCTCTAAAAACTCTTTTATCGCCACATTAGTGGAGCGTCACTCACGTTTCGTGATGCTCGCAAAGGTGTCTGATAATAGAACAGCTACCGTTGTTTCTGCTTTAATTAAACAAGCGGGGAAATTACCAAAAGAACTATATAAAACGCTTACTTGGGATCGAGGCTCTGAGATGACAAATCACAAGGCCTTTACGGTAGCTACTGATATTAAAGTCTATTTCTGTGATCCGAAGTCCCCCTGGCAAAGAGGCTCAAACGAGAATACAAACAGGCTTCTCAGGCAGTATTTCCCAAAGGGCACCGATTTATCAGTTCACAGTCAACAGAAGTTAAGCAGCATCGCAAGACAGTTAAACGAGCGCCCGAGAAAAACGCTAAACTATGAGTGTCCAGTTGAGAGATTTAAACAATGTGTTGCACTGAACGATTGAACTCACAGACGAGCGCCCGAGAAAAACGCTAAACTATGAGTGTCCAGTTGAGAGATTTAAACAATGTGTTGCACTGAACGATTGAACTCACAGCCAATTGCGGACGTTGGCGCTAGCGCGGTTAATTCTTGAATTAATGCTTAAACAGCGAGTTTCCACTGTCGATCAACTTCCTCAAGTAAAATTTCCTGTGCTGCCTGCTCCGCCTCGTAGTTAGCAAGTAAATCTAAGAAATAACTGACCGAATTATTTTGCTCAATACTTTCCATGTATAACGACCGTAAAGCAGCGTCTGTCGTACGTGGGATATCTGACTGGCCTTTCTCATAACGAGCAATTGTTTGCTCAGAAACACCAAAACGTTTACCCAAAATACGTTGTGAAAGGTTGAGTTCAATTCGTAAAAATTTAAATTCGGCGTTGGTTAGCGGCATCGCTTTACTCGCTATTGTTTTAGCCAAGACGTGATGGAGCCCCTCTAAATCATCGATACTGGTATATTCTTCATCATCAATCACATCAATCGAATAGCCATTTTTCAGGTACACGTTGGGCAAGCCGCTTTCGCTGTAATGGTACATGTTTATCTCCTACTCTACCCAAACCGTAACAAGCACCGAACTCGGTGCGTCTTGATGATTTTTAAGCACTACCGTCAATTCGATTATTTTCCCCGCGGCAAGTCCTTTAAGGTTAAATTTCCAATCGCCATTCAGCTCCTGGTAAGGTCCCTCTCTAAACACTGAATGCTTACTCTTT
>NCJS01000002.1 GCA_002279005.1 Idiomarina sp. 34-48-12
TACAATTTGTGGCTAAATTTCAAACAAAATCAATTCACCGATGGTTTGCTGCAACTGGGTGAGCAAGCGCTAGTATGGGAAGTGAATGAACAGCGTCACCAGTTGCGGATACCTCGGGGTGAATTAAAGTTACGTCCCTTTAAAGATGGCTGGCGTGTTAATTCCAACCCATTAACCATTGAACACAATCAACGTAGTTGGACATTGCCGACCTTCAGTTGGGAGCAGACGCCAACATCGACGGCGGTGAGCGCAGATGACTTACCATTAGCGCCAATGCTGGAATTACTGAACCTTTTTGGTAGCCAAGGAGTTCAGGTCAGTGAGCAGTTGGCTGAGCGAAATACCCAAGGTTTAATTGATGTTGTTTATGAAAGTAACCTTGACGCTGGTGCACGTTGGTTTGCGCAAGGTGAAGCCTTAAGTTGGGGACAGTTTGGTGGTGTCCCAGGTCTTAGTAACGTCAATTTGCGACTAAGTGGAATTGATAACCAGCTGAATTGGCAGCTCGATGGTACCGATGCTACTTTTATCAGTCGAGCTTTAGATTACGATGATCCATGGTCGCTTCCGAAGGTCGATCTCTCGGGAGAGTTCCATTGGCAGAGCGATGGCCAATGGATTTTAAGTGTCGCACCGCAGAGTGAATTACATCTTGAAGGGTTGCAAATTGGGCTGACCGCGACGATCACGCCATCAGAAAACTCCGTGTACGTTAATGCTCGAGCTCAAAGCCTAAACTCAGAACCGATTGATGCGGAAGTACTTAGACGCCATTTACCTGTGGTGATGGGAGATAATCTTCACGATTATTTACTGGTCGCAATTCAAGATGGCCAAGCGCAAGATTTAGCGATGGTTTGGCGGGGTGACGTAGACCAATTTCCATACCATGACAACCAAGGGGTGTTCGAAGCGCGAACGCGTATTAAGAGTTTAAGTTATAAATTTCAACCGAACTGGCGACCGATTTTCGATGCGTCAGCAGTGGTCAATTTCCGTAACGAGCGAATGCACATCACTGCCGAAGACGGGCTTCTTGGTAATGTCGAGGTAGTACGCGCAGATGTTGTTCTACCAGACCTTCTCGGTGGCGCAGACGCACGACTAGACATATCCGCTAAAGTTTCCGGTAATGCCAATGAATTGAAACCGATTTTCAATGAGAGTCCTTTAGCTAAAAGCTTAGGCGCGACGTTTGCCGAAATTCAACTAAGTGGACCGATATCGAGTGACCTTCAGCTAACCATTCCGTTGGGGGCATCAGCTGAAGTTGTGGCCAAGGGCCATGCTGAGCTTAACGATATTGATATGTATGTGCGCAGCCTCAAAGAGACCTTCCGAAATGTTAGTGGCCGCGTGAATTTCCGTAACGATGTCATCTCAGCTCCAGAACTACTGATGACATGGCGTGGATTTCCAGTTCAAGCGGCTTTAGATAGCCGTCAACGTGATGATGACTATTTTGTAGAAGTTGCAGCTTCTGGTGAATGGCGTCTTGATGAGTTCGCGCCGCTTACGCGCGGTAACATGCCTTGGCAAGCTGACTTTAATCTGAGTTTACCGCAACAGGGTGGTTATTCATTTCGCTGGCAACAAACAGCTGATTTGAAGGCTATTGTCATGAATCTTCCAGCTCCATTGACTAAGGTGGCGGAGCAGGAAGAGCAATTGGAGTTTATTGTCTCGGGCAGCCGCGATAGTATTTTGGTGAATGCCGAGCTTGGCGATAGAGCAATGCTAGAACTCCAGTTTGATGGCACTGCTGAAGTGTTGCAATCGGGATACGCACGTATTGGTGAAGTGATGTCGCAAGCGCCGAACCCAAATGTGTTGCGGCTGAATCCGACGTTTACGGTGGATGCCAACTTACCAGCGACTGATATTGCGGCGTGGCTAGATAGTTATCGCCATTTACAGGAGTTTCTTCCAGAGGGATCTGGCAATAGCCAATTGGCGCGATTATTGCGGCCTGATTACCTACAAATATTAAGCCCGCAAGTGTCGTACGGTGACATGACCTTCGATGATGTTTCAATTGTCGCATGGCCAGAGCAGTCGAGTTGGTTGGCACGATTAAATTCTAAGCAAGTTATTACTGCTGTCGAGTGGCGACCAAGTGAAGCGACAGAACAAGGCAAAGGCGACCAACTCTACTTCAACGCGGAATTTATTGAATTAGCGGCTTCCACAACAGAACCTACTAATTCCGAAAAAAGCGCGTTGAACGAAGGCGATACGCCAACAAGTTTTGCCAATATGCCGGAGGTTTTCCTCCAGTGTAAGCGCTGTCGTTACGGGGTATATGACCTGGGCGAGGTGAGTCTTCACTTACGTGGCGAAAACAAACAGCTCGAGCTTGTCGAGTTTTCTGCACAGCATCGTAATCACACGCTGAACGCCCAAGGAACTTGGGCACTAGAGACGGCTACACAACATCCGCAGACGCGAATTGTTGGCGAGTTTCGTTCTCCAGACTTTGGTGAGTTCCTTGAGAATTATGAGTTCACATCAATGGTTCGCGACAGTAATGCAGCCATTGCTTTTGATTTGAGTTATTTAGGCTCGCCGCGGGAGTTTGAGGCTGAATCGCTTAATGGCACCGTCAATTGGCAGCTCGGTCAAGGTTATTTAAATGAAGTAAGTGATCGCGGCGCTCGGCTGTTTTCGTTGTTGAGTTTAGACAGCATTTTGCGCAAGCTTCGTTTCGATTTCCGTGATGTGTTTGCGAATGGATTGTTTTACACCAACTTTAGTGGTGACTTTAATATCGTCAATGGCATTGTGACTACCGACAATACCCGGCTCAATGGTGCTGCGGGTGACATGGAGGTTAAAGGTAAAACGAACCTAATGACCCGAGCGCTCGATTACGATCTACAGTTTGTACCTAAGGTAACCTCAAGTTTACCAGTGATACTGGCTTGGATGATTAATCCGCCGTCGGGCCTTGCTGCGCTCGTGATTGATCGAATGTTACACGATGCCAAAGTAATCAGTCGTCTCGAATATAAAATTTCAGGCACAATGGACGATCCAAAAATTGAAGAAGTCGCGCGTGATAGTCGCGATGCGCCAATTCCACCGGAGGTGCAAAATGAGCCAAATCCAGAACTCAACGAAGAGCCGAGTGCAACTGACGGCGCTGCAGATGACCAGCAGCCCGAATCCACAGCAGAACCTACAGGAAATTGAGCAGCAGCTCAAAGCGCTACCCGATTTTCGTCCACAGCTCGTGGTATTGCCCGAAGCCTGTTTGTGCTTTGGTGCTGGCGACAAGCGTCAGCGGGAACTGGCAGAACTTCCTGGTGATGGCCCCATGCAAGATGGTCTCGCAGCGTTGGCCAAGCGCTATGACGTTTGGTTAGTTGGCGGCACTATTCCATTAATCGATTCTTTGGATGCCAAGAAATTTAGCGCGGCCAGTTTAGTGTTTAATCCACAAGGTCAATGCGTCGCACGTTACAATAAGATGCATCTGTTTGATGTCGATGTGGCAGATAATACAAAAAGTTATCGTGAATCTAATTGGACCAATGCCGGCGATAGCGTAATAACCGTAGCAACTGAGTTCGGCACATTGGGTTTAGCCGTGTGTTATGATGTGCGCTTTGCTGAGCTATTTCGGGCACTAAGAACAGCTGGCGCCGATATTATCGTATTGCCATCAGCGTTTACCCAGGTGACGGGTAATGCGCATTGGCATGTGCTGACGCGCGCTCGTGCTATTGAGCAGCAATGTTTTTTAGTTGCTTCTGCGCAAGCAGGAGAACATGAAAACGGTCGTCAAACCTATGGTCACGCTCTTGTAATTGACGGCTGGGGTCGCATATTAGCAGAAACAGAAACCATGCAACCAAGCATCGCAACCGCTTTGGTTGATACCGAAAGCTTACACAAGATCCGCCACGATATTCCGGTAGCGGAACACTTCAACCGTAGTAAAAAGGTTTTACATGCAAGCACAGAACGTTGAGCACAATCTGCTTCATCAACACGATTTAGATAGCGATAAATTGCAGCAATCGCTCGCGACGCTATACACCGGCGCCATCGATTTCGCCGACATTTATCTGCAAAGCAGCGTCAATGAATCTTGGGTTCTAGAAGATGGCATTGTAAAAGAAGGTAGCTTCCATATTGAGGCTGGCCTTGGTGTGCGCGCGGTACATGGTGAGAAAACTGGCTTTGCATACGCTGATGACATATCACCACAAGCGCTTCAAAAAGCGGCTGCGGCGGCGCGAGGAATCAGTTTAGCTGGTGAGAACAAACAAGTGAATGCGTTCTCGCGTTCAGCTGTTGGCTTGCGTTATCCGGCGGTGAATCCGCTCGCGAGTTTAAACGAGCATGCAAAAATCGACTTACTACGAGAAATTGATGCTTATGCCCGTAGCCTTGATCCACGCGTTGTTGAAGTCATTGCCAGTATCAGTGGTAGTTACGATGAAATTCTTGTTGCCGCAACAGATGGCACGTTTGCCACGGATATTCGTCCGTTAGTCCGAGTTAATTGCACTGTGCTGGTTGAGCATAATGGACGCCGTGAACGCGGAAGCGCGGGTGGTGGTGCTCGAGTTGATTACCACTACTTCACCGCTGCAGTTGATGCGACACCGCGTTGGAAAGCGTATGCGGATGAAGCTGTTCGCCAAGCGCTGATTAATTTAGAAGCGCGTCCAGCACCAGCTGGAACAATGCCGGTGGTATTAGGCTCAGGCTGGCCGGGAGTGTTACTCCATGAAGCGGTGGGACACGGTTTAGAAGGTGATTTTAATCGCAAGGGTGCCTCCGCATATGCGGGGAAAATTGGGGAAATGGTCGCATCAGAACTCTGCACCATTGTTGATGATGGCACCCTAAAAGATCGTCGTGGCTCATTGGCCATTGACGATGAAGGCACCGAAGCGGGCTATAACGTATTAATTGAAAAAGGCCGCTTAGTGGGTTACATGCAGGACAAGATGAATGCTCGCCTTATGGGTGTGAGCCCGACGGGTAATGGGCGTCGCGAAAGCTATGCGCACTTACCAATGCCACGCATGACCAATACGTATATGCTCGCCGGCGAACACGACCCAGAAGAAATCATTCGCAGTGTGAAACGTGGTATCTATGCACCACATTTCGCGGGCGGACAAGTCGATATTACTTCGGGCAAATTTGTCTTCTCAGCATCAGAAGCTTATTTAATTGAAGACGGTAAAATTACCGCTCCAGTGAAAGGCGCAACGTTGATTGGGAATGGCCCTGATGCGATGCGTCAGGTATCCATGGTCGGGCACGATTTAGCCTTAGACCAAGGTGTCGGTGTGTGTGGAAAAGACGGTCAAAGCGTACCTGTTGGAGTTGGGCAACCAACGTTGAAATTAGATGCGATGACCGTAGGTGGCACCGATTAAACGGTGGCCACCTCGCGTAAATATTTAAACAATTCGCGTTTTGCCGCAGGCGGCTTATTTTGTTCAGCTTGTTTGTTCGCTTGGCGGTAAAGCTGACGTAATTTTTGCCGATCAGCGTTCGGATAAGCATCAAGGAATTGCTGAATGGCTTCGTCGCCACTGGCTAAAATAGCATCACGGTGTTTCTCAAGCTGGTGAAACAATGCATTTTGCTCATGGTGTGAATGCTCAAGTTCGGCGAGAGCCTGCTCAATAGGGCCGGTGTCGCGGTGGCGCATCATTTTACCGATAAGCTGCAACTGACGACGGTAGCCTTCGCGCGTATTACGAATACGTTGCGCAAGATGAATAGCATCAAGTAGCTCTTCATCGAGAGGAATTTTCGCTAGTTTGCCTTCAGCTAGGCTAACAAGTGTTTCGCCAAGCTGTTGCTGCGCTTCGGCAGCGCGTTTTAATTCAGATTTACTGACGATATCGTCGTCGTGCTCAAATTCGCTCATGGGATGCCTCTGTGGTTTCGAGCGAATTGTACCCGAACACAGTACATAAATACAAAAACGATATTAGCTATTAGATATTAGATATTAGATATTAGCTATTGGATATTAGATATTAGATCGGATATTTCCGGCTCTTGGTTTTTAACTAAAATCTAATATCGAATAGCTAATATCGCTCTAGGTTTTAAAGGAGATGTAATGATTCCGGACATGAATGAACTTCAAACAGAACTGCACGACGTTGAACAGGCTGTTGCCGATGCAATTAAGTACGCCAAGCAACTCGGTGTAAGCGCCGCTGAATGCGCCATGAGCCGCAGTAGTGGCATTAATGTGGCAACGCGGCTGGGTGAAGTTGAGACGGTTGAATTTAATCAGGATGGCGCACTTGGCATTACGGTGTTCCGAGGCCAGCAAAAAGGGTCATCTTCAACGACCGATTTGACTGCAAAAGCGATTCGAGCTGCGGTTGAAAAGGCCAATGATATTGCTCGCTATACCTCAGAGGACCCTTACGCAGGGCTAGCTCCAGCTGAGTTAATGGCGACCGAAATTCCGGATTTGGACTTGTGTCATCCAGCGAATCAAAGTGCCGAATTTGCTTTAGAGCAAGCGTTAGCGTGTGAACAACATGCGTTACAACTTGACCCACGTATTGTCAATTCAGATGGTGCTGGTTATAGCAGTCATGTTGGCTATCGCGTGTATGGCAATAGCCATGGGTTTGTAGCTGGATACTTGCAATCGCGACATAGCTTGAGCTGTTCATTGATTGCGAAAAGCGGTGATGCCATGCAACGCGACTATAGCTATACCGTGGCACGTCACCGTGATGATTTATGGACGCCGCATCAGGTAGCGGAAGATGCCGTGCAAAGTACGGTGTCACGTTTAGATGGTCGTAAAATAGCGACGGCAAAAGTACCGGTGGTATTCCGTGCTGATGTGGCCAACAGCTTGTTTGGGCATTTGGTGGCAGGTATAAGCGGCGGCAGTCTCTATCGCAAATCGAGCTTCTTGGTCGACCATTTAGGAAAGCAGGTTCTGCCGAGCTGGTTAACGGTGCAAGAGCGTCCGCATTTGCGGGGTGCTTTGGCAAGTAGTCCATTTGATCATGAAGGTTTGGCCACGCATGACCGTGACATTATCAAAGACGGTGTTTTGCAGACCTACCTGTTGACGAGCTATTCTGCGCGAAAACTTGGCATGGAGCCTACCGGGCATGCCGGCGGTATTCATACTTGGGAGGTCACTCATCAGGTAGAAAACTTGGCCGCGCTATGCAAAAAAATGGGCACTGGTCTATTAGTGACTGAACTGATGGGGCAGGGCGTGAATATCGTGAACGGCGATTATTCTCGTGGCGCAGCGGGTTTTTGGGTCGAGAACGGTGAAATTCAGTATCCAGTTGAAGAGATCACGATTGCTGGCAATCTAAAAGATATGTTGGCGAATATTGTCGCGATTGCTGGTGATGTGGATGCACGTCATGGTGTTCGCACTGGTTCGGTTTTACTCGAAGAAATGCGGATTGCTGGGGTTTAACCCAGCAATAACGTTGCAGTGCCAAGGAAGGCAAAGATACCAACCACGTCAGTGACGGTAGTTAAAATGACACCGCCGGCTAATGCAGGGTCGATATCAAACTTCTTCAAAATCAGTGGAACGGTTACCCCAGCCAAACCTGCCGCTAGTAAGTTCGCCATCATGGCGAACGCTATGATGCCGCCTATCACTAAATCTTGTTTCCATAAGGCGACGACTCCGGCAATTAGAATCGCCCAGATAACCCCGTTTAACGCACCAATGGCAAGCTCTTTGCCAATTAACCAACGTTGGTTGCTTTGACCGATGTGTCCGAGAGCCATACCACGAATGACCAAGGTCAGTGTTTGCGAGCCAGCGATACCGCCCATGCTTGGTACAATGGTGTTTAGAATGGCCAAGATAGCCATTTGCGCCAAAATATCTTCAAACATCGAGCTAACAGCGGCGGCTAGCAATGCGGTGATGAGGTTAACACCTAACCAGATACTGCGACGACGCGTACTTTTTAGAACCGGTGCGAAGGTATCTTCGTCGTCATCTAAACCTGCCATGCTCAACATGGAGTGCTGTGCATCTTCACGAATAATGTCGACCACGTCATCGATGGTGATACGACCGAGTAGTCGATTTTCATCATCAACTACCGGCGCGGAGATCCAGTCTTGGCGTTCAAACAGCTTCGCGACTTCGGTCTCGTCCATATCGACAGGAATACCCTGAATGTCTTGATCCATGACATCGCTAACAAGCTTGGTGGGATCAACAGTCAGCAGGCGGGTAATGCCAATCTCGCCAATAAATTTGTCGTCACGATCCACCACATAGAGTTTATCAGTGGCTTCAGGCAATTCACCTTTCAAGCGCAAGTAACGCAATACCACATCGATGGTGACGTCTGGACGCAGGGTGATGGTGTCAGTGTTCATCATACCGCCGGCAGTTTCGTCGGCATATGACAAGGCTTGTTCGGCACGATGACGATCTTGCTCGTCCATCGATTTTAGAACTTCTTGATAAATTTGTTCCGGAAGACCACGTAGTACGTAGGCCAGGTCATCGGTGTCCATGCCTTCGGTGGCTGCTGCCAGTTTCTCTGGCGCCATTTGCCGAATAACGGACTTCTGAACTTCTTCTGAGAGTTCTTCAAGAATATCACCATGCTCGTCGGCATCGACGAGCTGCCAAATGATGGCACGGGCTTTCGGAGGAGATGATTCAAGTAAGAGGGCAACGTCCCATGCTGGGAGGTTATGCAGTTGACGCCGTGCTTGCACGTACATACCACGAGCTAACGATTCAGAAACTTCCTGAATACGTTGTTCGGTAAATTCTTTGTCGGCAACTTCAGCTAGCATACAATAAACCCTCAGTAATATGAGAAGTTTACCGCATCATTGCTCTTCATCAAAGCGAGATTCAATTAAGTTGGCAATTGCATCAACTGCTTGGAGGGCATCTTTACCTTCGGCAACAATATCTATTTCGCGTCCTTGACCGCTAGCGAGTAGCAATAAACACATCACACTCGATGCGTCGACGTGCTGCTCGCCTTGCACAATGGATACTTTCGCATCAAATTCATGAGTGAGTTTGGCAAGCTTTGTTGCTGCGCGAGCGTGCAATCCGAGTTTATTACGAATGGTAACGGTGCGACGGATAACGTCAGTCATAATGTAACCTTAAAGAATTCTTGGTTTTAAGTTTTTTTATGTCGGCTTGATTCGCGATGCCGTACTTGCACTTTGAATGGTTGCTCAGCAAAGCGCTTGGCCAGTTGTTCAGCAATGTAGACAGAGCGGTGTTGGCCCCCTGTGCAGCCAATGCCGATAGTGAGATAACTGCGATTACTGCGCTGAAAGTGAGGTAACCAAGTCTCAAAGAATACTTCTAACTGATGGATAAATTTTGTCACTAACGGCTGTTGCTCAAAAAAATGTTGAACCGCGGGATCGTTGCCGGTTAATGGTTTAAGCTCAGGAACCCAATGCGGGTTTGGCAGTATGCGGGCATCAAAGGCATAGTCTAAGTCAGGCGGTAAACCATATTTGTAACCAAATGATTGGAATACCACAATTAAACGAGAAGCCGCTTTACCAAGTACACGCTCAGAAACCTGTTCACTGAGCTGGTGGACGCTGAGATCACTACTATCAATTCGCCATGTCGCACGCTCAGCTAACGGTTCAAGCATAGCTGCTTCGGCTGCCAATGCGTCGGCTAGTGGCATTTCCTTTTGCGATAAAGGATGTAAGCGACGAGTTTCACCAAATCGACGCAGCAAAATAGCTTCTGACGAGTCAATATAGAGAATTTCAGGTTTGACCTTACTCGGCAAAAAGTCGAGCGCTTCGGTCAGTTCACTTTGGTCTGCGGGCAGGTTTCGAACATCAACACTCACCGCAACTTTGTCATATTGATCTATCACCGCGTGCACTAAGGTTGGCATCAGGGTGATTGGTAAATTATCGACACAGTAATAGCCGAGATCTTCAAGAACTCTCAATGCAATGGTTTTACCTGAGCCTGAGCGGCCTGTGACAATAATCAGCTGCATGGTGCTATCTACTTAAACTGTGAAGAGATCATATAACTCTTGATCGCTATGAGCATCACGTAAAGCCCGTGTGCAATTTTTATCGTTTAATCGTTGCGCCACAGACGCCAGAGTTTGTAAATGTTGCTCGTGCTGATCTTCAGGAACCAGCAAAGCAAAAATAATATCCACCGGTTGATTATCAATGGCATCAAAGTCGATAGGTGATGAAAGCGTGATTAAAATGGCAACTGGTTTGTTAGCACTTGCTAACCGTCCATGCGGTATAGCAACGCCCATACCAATACCGGTACTGCCTAATCTTTCGCGATTAAGCAGGCTCTCAAAAACATCGAAGCTGGTGGTGCCAGACAGGCGAGGTGCGGCCAGTTGGCCAATGAGCTCAAGTACTTTCTTTTTACTTGAGCCGTCGACTGCACAGCGTGTGCAGTCGGGGCTTAACAAGGTGGATAAATCCATGATTTAGTGACGTTTTATCTTTTCTTTGTGTTTAATAACCTGTCGATCGAGCTTATCGATCAACCCATCAATGGCCGCATACATATCTTGATGCTCTGAATCTGCGAAAATTTCGCCGCCATTCAAATGCAGCGTAGCTTCCGCTTTTTGCGTCAACTTTTCAACATTTAAAATGACATGGACGTTGTTTATGTGGTCAAAGTGACGCTCAAGCTTGCTAAATTTGCTATCAACGTACTCGCGTAATGCGTCAGTGATTTCTACGTGATGACCAGTCAGATTAATTTGCATAACATCTTCCTTCTGTTGTCCAAGATTCAGATAAGACGTTTGCGTTGACTCGAGGGCGGAATGTTGAGTGCCTCTCGATACTTCGCAATGGTCCGTCTAGCTACTTGGATACCCTGTTCCGCAAGGAGTTCAGTAAGTTTACTGTCACTCAACGGTTTTTTGGGGTTCTCCGCAGCAACTAGTTTTTTCAGCAACGCCCGAATGGCCGTTGATGATGCTTCTCCGCCAGTATCAGTACCAAGCTGACTTGAGAAGAAGTACTTCAATTCAAACACACCACGCGGTGAATGCATATACTTTTGCGTGGTAACTCGAGAAATAGTTGATTCGTGCATGTCGACGGCACTGGCAATATCGGCTAACACCATTGGTTTCATTGCTTCTTCGCCGTGTTCGAAGAACCCCTGTTGGCGCACTACGATAGCGTTCGCAACCTTGAGCAGCGTTTCGTTGCGGCTCTCGAGGCTTCGGATAAACCATTTTGCTTCTTGTGTTTGGTGGCGTATGTATTGCATGTCATCAGTTTGGCGCGTTCCTTGGCATAACTTCATGTAACTATCATTTACCTTAAGTTTAGGCACACTTTCTGGATTTAGCTCAACCATCCAACGATTATTTTTTTTTCGCACTAAAATGTCAGGAATAACGTAGTCATCGTCGCTGTTACTGAAAGCCTCGCCAGGACGGGGTTGTAGGTGCTGAATCAAGTCAATGACTGCAGCCAAACTGTCTTCACTCAAACGTAATCGCCGAGCTAAGGTTCGGTAATCACGACTGCCAAGAAGAGGTAAATGCTCACGTAGCGTGAGCAACGCTTCCTCACGCCATGGGGTGCTTTCAGGTAGATGCTGCAACTGTAAGGTGAGGCATTCGCCAACGTCTCGCGCACCGACACCAATCGGGTCGAAATGTTGAATGCGTTTGAGTACTACAGCAGCTTCATCGAGCTCAACTTCGTCGTCTACTTGGCGATTAACCGCACTGATAATATCTTCAAGAGAAACCGTTAGATACCCACTGTCATCAATGGCATCAATGATTGCCAGAGCGATGGTTTCATCAATAGCGGAAAAATGGGAGAGCTGCATTTGCCAAATTAGATGGTCATGCAAATTAGTATGGGTTGCGCCTTCGAAAACTGAATCTTCGCCGTCAAAACCTCCGCTAGACTGCCCAAGAGCGGCTGAGCAGGGGCTATCCCACAGGTCATCGTCATCATTAAGCGCGGTCTCGCCTTCTGCCTCCGCTTGCTCAAGCTCTAACAGAGGGTTTTCTTCTAGTGCTTGCTGAACCTCTTGTTGCAATTCGAGGGTTGAAAGTTGGAGAAGCTTAATCGCCTGCTGCAGCTGTGGAGTCATCGACAGCTGCTGAGAGAATTTAAACTGCAGGCCTTGTTTCATTGCACCACCTAGAGGGTGAACTGCTCACCCAAATACACGTCTTTAACCTGTTGGTTATTTAAGATGGTATGGGCATCACCAGTCGCAATCAACTCGCCATGGCTAACTATGTAGGCATTTTCACAAACAGATAGGGTTTCGCGTACATTGTGGTCGGTTATTAATACACCAATGCCGCGATTTTTCAGATGCTCGATGATTTTCTTGATATCCAATACAGAAATGGGATCAACACCAGCAAATGGCTCATCAAGTAAGATAAATGCAGGATCTGCCGCAAGCGCACGAGCTATCTCTACGCGACGGCGTTCACCGCCCGATAAACTCATGCCCAAACTGTTGGCAATATGACCGATATGAAACTCTTCAAGTAGTCCATCAAGACGCTCTTCACGCGCGTTTGCATCCAGGTCTTTGCGAGTTTCCAATATCGCCATGATGTTATCGCGAACCGTCAACTTTCTAAAAATAGATGATTCCTGCGGCAAATAGCCGATACCGCGTCGGGCGCGCTCATGCATTGGTAATAACGAAATATCGTCATCGTCAATCATGATGCGGCCTTTGTCGTTATTTACTAAGCCTACAATCATATAGAAGGTAGTTGTTTTACCCGCGCCATTGGGGCCGAGTAAGCCAATAATTTGGCCAGATTCAACGGTTAAACTGACATCTTTAACCACTTGCCGCTTATTGTATGATTTCGCAAGGTGCTCAGCGATTAATCGGCTCATTCTGGTTATCGCCCTTTTTCTTTGGCATAAAAATAGTGGTGACACGATCGCTTTCGTTTTCACCGCGATTGGCTGTGAGTTGTTGCGTAGCAAAGTTGTAGATTATCTCGTTACCCTGAATCACACTATTCTCTTGCGAGACTTTCACATTGCCAGACAACGTTAATAATTGCTTGTTTTGATCGTAACTAATTATGTCTGCTTCAGCCGAAATTGGTGAGCCGTCGTCAAGCTTTTGTTCATAAACGGCTGGACTGCCTTTGGCAGTAAAAACATCGGTTTGGTCGTCGCGACGAGTGACTTCAAGGTGATCAGCCCGAATCGATAAGCTACCTTGGCGAATTACTACGTTGTCTTCGAACACAGCAATTTTATTGGCGACATCAAAGGAATCTCGGTCGGCATTAATTTGAATTGGCTTATCGAAATCTTCACGGCCTTGCGCGGCCACATCATCGACGCAGGCTGCATTAATTGTTAGCAGCGCTACGACCGGTATAAATCGTTTCAACATGTTTAGTCATTTCCAATGTTTGAGCGCGCATATCGGCACGCAGACCTTCGCCTTTCGCCGTAAAATCACGGCCGATAATTAACACTGGTTGCTCTGTGACAACCGTTTCTTCAAGCGTATCAATGGTTAAGTAACTGGTCTCGATACGTTCAATAAACTCTTCTTCAGAGAGGCTCATCATTTCAATATTTCGCTCTAATACGAGCGTTTTATCAGCATAAAATGAACCCTGTTCCGCTTGCACCTGCCACATTGGGCCGCCGTTGCTAAGTTGCACGATGTAGGTTGGCGCCATAAGTTCGGTAAGGCCTATGGGGCTATAGTGCGTCATTTGTTCGGCAGCAATTTTATGGGCAAGTTCACCTTGTTCGCCATAGACGCGCACAATCAATCCTTTGGCTGTGAAATCGGGTTTAATTTCTCGGTAGCCTTGTTCTTCTTCGGTACCGTCACCCCCGTCGAACGGACGCCAAATAAGTACCGCCGCAGCGAGAAAGATAATGCCAATGACAATCAGCAAATTCCGGTTCACAGGCTAATGCCCCCGTGTAACTGTAACTGCCCCTGAGCGAGAAGAATTAAGTCACTTAACTCACGTACTGCACCATAACCACCACGCTGTGACGTGACATAGTCTGCAGATTGCTGGACAAATGGGTGACCATCTTGCACTGAAACGCCAATACCACTGTGCTTAAGCATATCCACATCAGGTACATCATCACCAATGCTGGCTACCTGGTGTTCTTCTAAATCTAACTTGGCAAGAAGCTGCTGAAAACAGCTCAACTTGTCTTCTTGGCCTTGATAAATATGCGTAACACCTAAGGCTGTCATACGGTTTTCAACGATGGCTGAACGACGCCCGGTAATCACCGCTACTTCGATACCTGCATTAAGTAAGGCTTTGACTCCGAAACCATCACGTGTGTGAAATGCCTTGAGCTCTTCGCCCTCGTTACCTAAATAAATACAGCCATCGGAAAATACGCCATCAACGTCGCATACAACAAGCTTAATTTGTTTAAAGCGTTCAAATAACACCGCACTGATGTCACCGTACCAAGTACTTATCGTCTCCATTACATGACTCCCGCTTTAAGAAGATCGTGCATGTTGAGTGCACCTTGTGGCGCCCCGTGATCATCCACCACAAATAAGCCATTTATTTTACGGTCTTCCATTAGCTTTAAGCCCTGCGCAGCCAATACATCTGGCTTAATAGTGACAGGGTTTCGGGTCATCACTTGGGCGATAGCAGTGCTATGAAGATCAATACGTTGGTCGAGAATACGACGCAAATCACCATCGGTAAAGATACCGGCAAGACCACCCTCGGCGTTAGCTACGCCGGTCATACCAAGCCCCTTACGTGACATTTCTAACAGCGCCTCAGAAATAGTTGCCTGCTCGTTGACCATCGGCATACGTTCACCGCTATGCATCACATCGTGAATGTGCAGAAGTAAACGGCGGCCTAAACTGCCGCCGGGGTGCGACATGGCGAAATCGTCTGCGGTAAAGCCGCGAGCGTTTAAAAGTGCCACAGCAAGTGCATCGCCCATGACTAAAGTAGCCGTAGTGGAGGAGGTTGGAGCGAGCCCGAGTGGGCAAGCTTCTTGCTCGACAGCAATACATACATGCACATCGGCAATGTCTGCCAACGTTGAATTGGGGTTGCCGGTCATACTGACGAGTTTAACGCCACGGCGCTTAATTAATGGCGCAATGGCTAACAGCTCGCCAGTTTCGCCCGAATTTGAGATAGCAACAACCACGTCATTTTCGGTGATCATGCCGAGGTCACCGTGGCTAGCTTCACCTGGGTGAACGAAAAATGCCGGTGTTCCTGTTGATGCCAGTGTTGCTGCGATTTTCCCGCCAATATGACCGGATTTGCCCATGCCAATAACAATCACGCGACCGCGGCAATGAAGCAACAGTTCACACGCCTGTTCAAAGTCATCATTCAAAAACCGCTTCAAGCCAGACACGGCGGCAGTTTCGATATCAATAACGCGCTCACCAAGCTGGCGAAATGATTGTTTGTTGGTTTCAGTCATAACTGGTTTTGCTCCGTCCCAAAGTGATGGGATTTGTTATTGACTTCAATAATAACCGATCGAAAAGCGAATTGCAGACGTAAAAAGCACGGAAACTAACGATTTGTCACAATTTTTACCGCCTTCACCTGTAACAAAAGCGCTAAATCTGGTACACTAGCGGGCTCGAAAAGGGAGATATCAAGGCGATGCAAACGGCTCAAAATTCAACGAGCACTCAGCCACAAACTCACGCTGAAGATGAAGCTCTGGTTGTCATTGACAATATAGACTTCGCGCATGGGTTCGGCGCTCACCAAGTTTATCGTGGTTTATCGATGCGAATTCCGAAAGGGAAAATCACGGCAGTGATGGGCCCAAGCGGTATCGGTAAAACAACCTTATTGCGTCTTATTGGTGCGCAGTTACGTCCACAACAAGGTAGCATTACATTCGCTGGTGAAAATATACATGCCTTAGGGCGCTCTGATTTGTACGAGTTGCGAAAGCGCATGAGTATGCTGTTTCAAAGTGGTGCGTTGTTTACCGATATGACGGTTTACGACAATATCGCGTTTCCAATCCGCGAGCACAGCTATTTACCAGAAGAAATCATTGAAACCATCGTCAAACTGAAATTAGAAGCTGTCGGTTTGCGTGGTGCTAGACATCTGATGCCAGCTGAATTGTCGGGTGGTATGGCGCGTCGTGCGGCACTAGCGCGATCGATTGCGCTTGACCCTGAGTTGATCATGTATGACGAGCCATTTGCTGGTCAGGATCCGATCTCAATGGGCGTTATTGTGAAGCTTATTAAAGAGCTTAATCAGTCACTCGGTCTCACCAGTATTGTGGTGACTCACGATGTGGCTGAAGTCATGACCATTGCCGACTATGTCTACATTATTGCCGACAAAAAAGTGGTTGGACATGGCACGCCAAGCCAGCTTGAATCATCAGATGACCCGCTGGTTCATCAATTTTTACATGGTGAAGCCGACGGCCCTGTGCCGTTCCATTATGCCGCGCCACCTTTAGAAGATGAGTTATTAGGGGGCAACAATGCTGGATAGAGTCGCCGCTTTAGGGCGTACAACGCTCGACACGATTGCTGGCGCTGGCGCTGCTTTTTTTATGTTGCTACGAGCGTTGGTAGGCAAGCCAAACTTGCGTAAATCATGGCCGTTGCTGATGCAGCAAATGTATTCAGTTGGTGTTTTATCGCTGGTTATCATTGTGGTCAGTGGATTATTTATCGGTATGGTGCTTGGTCTGCAAGGCTATACCATTCTGGTGGATTTCGGTGCAGAACAATCTCTCGGTCCTATGGTCGCATTATCATTGTTGCGTGAACTCGGCCCAGTGGTTACAGCATTGCTATTTGCCGGCCGTGCCGGGTCGGCACTTACTGCAGAAATTGGATTGATGAAGGCCACAGAGCAATTATCAAGCCTTGAAATGATGGGTGTTGACCCACTGCGTCGCGTTATTTCACCGCGTTTTTGGGCTGGTTTTTACAGCATGCCTATTCTCGCTATGGTGTTTTCAGCCGTCGGTATCTATGGCGGCTATCTTGTCGGTGTACGTTGGTTAGGTGTAGACGACGGTGCTTTCTGGTCGGTCATGCAATCGAACGTAGAGTGGGGACAAGATATCGTGAACGGTATTATCAAAAGTTTAGTTTTTGCATTCGTAGTGACTTGGATAGCCCTCCATAAAGGCTATAGCTGCACACCAACTTCGGTAGGTATCAGCCGCGCTACGACATCGACGGTGGTTACAGCATCGCTTGCCGTGCTTGGCCTCGACTTCGTATTAACAGCATTGATGTTTGGATAAGAGCTATGGAATCAAGAAATACACAACTCGCAGTAGGTTTCTTCGTCATTATTGGCGTTCTGGCATTGTTGTTTTTAGGCTTACAAGCAGCCAACACCAGTGTTGTGACCAATGGTGAAACATATAAACTTTATGCAAAGTTCGACAACATTGGTGGACTAAAAGAGCGTTCACCGGTCAAAGTAGGCGGTGTTGTTGTTGGTCGTGTGAGCAAAATCTCACTGAGCGGTGATTACTATGAGCCGTTGGTTGAGATGACGATTAGTACCGAATACAGTGAATTTTCTGATACGACATCGGTCTCAATTCTTACATCAGGTTTGTTAGGTGAGCAATATATCGGCTTAAACCCTGGCTTTATTGATGAGACCGTTGAGATGTTGAAAGACGGCGACCAAATTTATGACACCAAGTCGGCGCTCGTGTTGGAAGACTTGATTGGGCAGTTCCTATTTAGTCAGGGTAACGATTAAGGAGTACGTATGAAGAAGTGGTTAGTGGCAATGTTCGTTGCAGTGTTCGCCTTCGCAGGCGGCAACGTTGCTCAAGCGGAGTTGATTCGCGACGAAAACCCATACGTTTTATTGGAAAAGTTGGCAAATAAAACCATCGAGCGCATCGAGCAAGATCGCGCTCTGATTGACGAGGATTTAAACCACATCCGTGTTGTCATTCGCGAAGAAATGATGCCTTATGTGGACTACGTTTACGCTGCAAAGCGTGTATTAGGTCGTAATTTAACGGAAACGACAGAAGAACAGCGTCAAGAGTTTTATACCGTATTTCGTGATTACCTGATCACGACTTATGCCGGTGCGTTTACCCAGTACGACGAAACCAAGCATCAGATCGAATTTGCCGATGCGAATCGTTTTGAAAAGGGCAGCCGCATGGTTGTGGTGAATACACGATTAGTTGAAGAAGGTCGTCCACCAGTTCGCCTTGATTTCAAAATGCGATATGACAACGGCGACGATGTGTGGAAAGCTTACGACTTAGTTGTGGAAGGTGTGAGCTTACTAAACAGTAAACAAGCTGAAATTAGTGCGGTAATCCGCAGTAATGGTATTGATGGAACCATTGCGTTATTGCGAGAAAAAGCACAGGAATCAGTGAAACCACATGATGACAGTGTAGGTGTTGAGTAATGAAAAGTTGCGAATGGCAGCGTAATGAGCAGAATGAAATTGCGCTGTCTGGTGAACTCGACCGCATGACGGTGCCATCGTTATGGAAGCAACGTAAAAGCTGGCTTCATGGTGAGCAAGTGCTCACTTTGAATCTTGCGGGTGTCACTAAAGTTGACTCTGCAGGGGTTGCCATGTTGCTTGAAACGAAGCGAGCCATCTTAGCTGATGAACGCGAACTGGTGATTACAAACGCAAACCAGCAACTCCATGCAATGGTGCAGGTAAGCGGCGTAGAAGCGTTACTGCAGCTTGATGAACATACAGATAAATAAAGCGATTAAATGAATATGATGACAGCAGAATCCATTCAACAGCATTTGCTGGGTGAACTCGATGTAACCGAGGTTTTGGTAAAACTAGATGGCAGCCACGCAAATATTACCGTGGTTGGTGATGTTTTCGTAGAACTTTCGCGAGTAAAAAAGCAGCAAGTTGTTTATGCCCCACTGAAAGAGTTAATTGCGAGTGGTGAATTACATGCTGTCTCGATTCGAACCTATACTCCTACCGAATGGCAGCGTGAGAAAAAACTCGCGATGCTTAGCTAAGCGAGCGGATTCACGATGCAAAAGTTAGTGATTCGTGGCGGCAACCCACTGCATGGCGACGTTATTATTTCAGGTGCGAAAAACGCAGCACTCCCTATTTTAATGGCGGCGTTGTTACCGTCAGATAATGTTCAATTAGAAAACGTGCCTGCGTTACAAGATGTGCGAACAAGTTTAAAGTTGCTAGGTGAACTCGGTGTCGCCAGCGAGACGCTTGGGCCAAACAGCTATCTCATCAAGCCACAAGGTATTAACCATCATGTGGCAAGTTATGACCTAGTAAAGACCATGCGGGCTTCGATTTTGGTATTAGGTCCGTTGCTGGCTAAATACGGTCAAGCACAAGTCTCGTTGCCTGGTGGCTGTGCGATAGGTGCGCGTCCGGTGAATCTACATATTGAAGGTTTACGTCAAATGGGCGCCGACATTACCGTGGAAAACGGTTATATCAACGCGAAAGTTGATGGTCGATTGCGTGGTGCAAACATATTAATGGATATGGTGAGTGTTACCGGTACTGAGAATCTCATGGCAGCAGCAACGCTTGCTGACGGGGTGACGATTATTGAGAATGCCGCTCGCGAACCAGAAGTTGAAGATTTGGCGAACTTCTTGAACAGCATGGGTGCTGATGTTCGTGGCGCAGGAAGCGATACGATTACCATTTATGGTAAAGAGAAATTGCATGGCGGAACCTATCGCGTTCAGCCTGATCGTATTGAAACCGGAACATTCTTAGTTGCAACGCTGGCAACAGGCGGTGATGTCACTTGTCGCAACACCGATCCGACCATGTTAGATGCGGTATTGAAGAAACTGACTGAAGCCGGCGCCACCATCACTAAGGGTGATGATTGGATTCGTATTCAAGCAACAGAGCGTCCACGTCCAGTCAACATTGTGACGGCTCCTCATCCGGCATTTCCAACCGACATGCAAGCACAATTCTGCGCACTCAATGCTATTGCCGACGGTGCTGGTTGGGTTCGTGAAACGATTTTTGAAAATCGCTTCATGCATGTTCCAGAGCTGCGCCGCATGGGCGCAAACATTGAGCTGGAAGGCAACACTGCGATATCAAAAGGCGTCAAACAGTTAACCGGTGCTCAAGTAATGTGCACTGATTTACGTGCTTCAGCATCGTTAGTCATTGCTGGTTTAGTTGCTCAAGGCGAGACGGTGGTTGAACGCATCTATCATATCGATCGTGGCTATGAAGCCATAGAGAAGAAACTCTCTGGGTTGGGCGCAGATATCGAACGCGTGAGTTAATCTCACGCGTTAACGTCGCTACTGCTGTAATTTTGTAATCGTGACCTTTGTTGTTTCTTCTTTGTTATCACGTAAAAACTGAACTTGCAAAGTTGTACCTGGTTTAGTTTTCGCAACCAGCGCCAACCCTTCTGCTGCGGTCAACATAGGTTGACCATTGATTTCTGTAATATAATCTTCAGCGCGTAAACCAGCCCGCTCGGCAGGGCTATTCGGGTCAACACCCGTAATAAAAATACCTGGCTGCGTGTATGGGTTTGATTGTGGCGTTTCGCCTACTTGTACGCCTAAGTAGCCACGCACCACCTCACCTTCACGAATAAGCGTATCCATGACCGAGCGTGCGAGCGGGTAGGGAACAGCGAAATAGATACCGTCGATACCTTGACCACGCGCATCGCGGAACTGTGCATTGTTGATACCCACCAGATAACCTTGGCTGTTAATCAAAGCACCACCAGAGGCGCCTTCGTTGATAACGGCATCCATTTGAATCAAGTCAGCATGCGAGTGAATGACACCCATACGGCCGCCAGTAGCACTGACGATACCTTGAGTAATGGTTTGCCCTAAATTGTGTGGGTTTCCAATCGCGAGAACCACATCACCAACCTGTGTTGTTAACGATTCGTTTTGGGGAATTGTCGGTAAATTGTCGGCTTCAATGCGAACCACGGCAAGATCGGTAATTCGGTCATAACCAATCACCTGACCACTATAGTTTCGACCATCTTGCAGAGCGACTTGAATTTCGTTCACGTCAGCGACGACATGGTAGGCAGTTAAAATATGCCCACGATTATCCATGATTACGCCCGAACCTAAACGCACAAGTGTGTTAGGGCGCCGTGAATAATAAGAGTCACGCGTCGAACCAATACTATAGATATTGACCACAGCAGGTGCTGCGCGCTGAACCGCTGTTGAAAAACTCAATGCTTGCTGTGATTGTTGTGAGTTATTAGTGAATTGCTCACGTAAATGAGGGAGGGCATAAATCACAATAGCGGCGACAGCTAAGCCAAGAATAACTGAGCGAACAATATACCAAGCAAATTGCCGAAGCTGCATAATGACTTGTAACCTGTTGATTTAAGAATACAGAAGAGCATAACACTGTTTACAAAAGAAGGCAGTAATTGTACTGCCTTCGTTTTCTTATGATTGCACCATTTGGTAATTTTTTAATTAACCGATTAGCCGCCGCGCAACACCAGATAAAGCTGTGAATTGCCGCGACGAAGATTCAAGGCAACCACACTACCAGCATTGCTGAGCGCCTCACGCAGCTCACTCATGCTGTTTACGGGGCTACGATTGACGCCAATGATCACGTCGTCTTTGCGAATACCATAGCGTTCAGCCAAAGAACCCTCTTCAATTTCGGTAACCTTGAGACCACCACGCTCATCGGGTGCTAACGTGATACCGTCAAGTGCTGGGTGCAATGCTGCGGCAGTAACTGCTTGCTCATCAGCGGTTAGAACCACGTCAAACTTCTGTTCTTCGCCGTCACGCAGAACAGTGATTTCGAGTTCTTTGCCCGCACCGATGGTGCTTACGCGTGCGCCCAAGTCAGCAAAGGTACGAATTTTCTCACCGTTCACCGCAACAATCACGTCACCAGATTTTAAACCTGCTTTATCAGCCGCGCCTTCCGGAATAACTTCGGCAATAAAGGCACCTTGATTGGCCTTTAATTCAAGTGCTTTAGCAATTTCATGCGTCAAGTCATTACCACGAACGCCAAGTACACCGCGACGTACTTCACCAAACTCGATAAGTTGTGCGACAAGGTTTTTCATCATGTCAGCAGGAATGGCAAAACCGATACCAATATTGCCGCCATTCGGGCCAAGAATAGCGGTGTTGATACCAATCAACTCACCATTCAATGTTACCAAGGCACCACCAGAGTTACCGCTGTTAATAGCTGCATCGGTTTGAATGAAGTTCTCAATTTCCTCGATACCCAAGCCACTGCGACCCAGTGCACTAACGATACCTGAGGTTACCGTTTGACCAAGACCAAACGGGTTACCAATCGCAACAACGAAATCACCCACACGTAAATCGGCGGAGTTACCAATCTTAATTTCTGTAAGATTTTCGCCGTCTTTGATTTTCAGCAACGCGACATCTGAGCGATCATCAGTACCAATGACAGTTGCATCAAACTGACGACCATCTTTCAAAGTAACTAAAATTTCGGATGCACCGTCAATCACGTGATTATTGGTGACAACATAACCTTCATCCGCGTCAATAATGACACCTGAGCCTAAGCCTTGGAACGGGCGCTCTTGAACTTGCTCACGAGGACCACCTGGTCCAAAAAAGAAGCGGAACATATCTGGAATACGTTGGCGAACCTCACGTTTCCCTTTGACTGAGATATTCACCACCGCGGGGGTGACTTCCTCTAGCATAGGTGCCAGCGTTGGCGTTTCGTCTTTATCGCCAAAGAAAGGAATGCCGGCCGAAACAGGCGCCACAATTAACGCGCTTGCCAATGCCAGAACCGCAATGAACTTCACTTTCATCAGAGTTAACTCCTATACATGCAATTTGCTGCTGCAGAAAGGTGCGAGCAGGGTTTGAAATAATTTCAGGTAGATGCAATTAAAGACTGACCTTTATTAAATAAGTTCACAGGGGATGTGTTTCAAGATGTAAAACAAAAAACAAAAACGATATTAGTTATTGGATATTAGATATTAGAAGAGCAAGAGTAATAATCGATGTCAGCTATTAGATACTAGAATGTAGCGGGTATTTGTCTTTTCTAATATCTAATATCCAATAGCTAATATCTCTCTTGAACTTTTATTTGAATAGGCCGGACTTGGTGTCGCTGTAGTCACGCGGCATATCACTTGGCGCCTTATCATCAGAACGACGCTTCTCGCCATTCACCTTATTCGCCATGCGTAGTTCGCGGATGGTATCTTCGGCGAAAAATGGCAAGCTCGGCTGTTCTTGCTCACGCTGCAATAAGTCAGCACTGTGATGTAAATATGCTTTGAGCTTATCTTGAGTTTCTTCGAGCTGACCCACTAGCGCTTGTGCCGTAGCTAGATGCTCCGCAACTTCTTGACGATAATCGGCAAGTTGTTGTTTTGTTTGCGTGACTTGCTGGTTTAACTCGGCTTCATCTGAATGCTCTGTGAGCCAATAACGCGCCACAAAGAACCCAACAATCGCGCCTGCTACGACGAGTAAAATTCCAACAATCCAGCTCATAAAAACTCCTTAAAAATGCATTTCGCATGATAAACTACTATCTACTAGCATAATCCAGAACAGGGTCGAAGTGGTAGTGACAACGAACAAGCTTACGCCATTATTAAAGTATGAGCAGGATTTGGCGACCGGAAATTTCCAACCGGATGCCGCGCAACGTCGGGCTGTGGAAGCTTTGCAGCGTCTGTATGACGAACTGGTCTTATTTCATCAATCGCAAGCAAAACCCGGATTATTCGGCCGCTTGAAGCTCGCCTTCACCGGTGCGCAGCCGGCACCAAAGGGAATTTACTTTTGGGGTGGTGTCGGGCGAGGCAAAACTTACTTAGTCGACACGTTTTTTGAGACATTGCCGTTTGAGCAAAAGTTGCGAGTGCACTTTCATCGCTTTATGCATCGTGTGCATAGTGAGTTGAAAGAGCTAAGAGGTCGTAGCGATCCGTTACCAATTATTGCTGAAAAACTCGCAGCAGAGGCGCGCGTCGTCTGCTTTGATGAGTTCTTTGTGCAAGATATTACCGACGCCATGATACTCGGCACATTGATGCAAGAACTATTCAAGCGCAACGTGGTGTTGGTAGCGACGTCGAATATCGTCCCTGATGACCTATACAGAAATGGATTGCAGCGTCAGCGTTTCATTCCTGCTATTGAATTGATTAATAAGCACTGCGAAGTAATTAATGTGGATAGTGGTATTGATTACCGATTACGCACGCTAACGCGAGCTGAAATTTATCATGCTCCAGCAGATGCTGCCGCGGATGAAAACCTGCAAAGGTACTTTACCGAGTTAGCGCCAGATCACTGTAATCGCGATGAGCGCGGTTTCATCGTGGTAAATAATCGCAATATCCCAGTGCGCATGGAGTGTGATGACGTTGTATTATTTTCGTTTGATGCGATTTGTGGTGGTCCGCGTTCGCAGAACGACTATATTGAACTAGCACAGTGTTATCACGCCGTATTAATTAGCGACGTGCCGCAGATGGGGGCGCACAATGATGATGCGGCGCGGCGCTTTATTGCGTTGGTTGACGAATTCTATGAACGGCGTGTGAAGCTAATTATGTCGGGCGCGGCGCCACTAGACGAGCTATACACGCAAGGTAAATTAGACTTCGAATTTAAACGCTGTGTAAGCCGATTATTAGAAATGCAAAGTCACGAATATTTGGGGCTCGCTCACAAACCATGACCTTAACCGACTGGACTCTAGCTCTTGGTGGACTTGGCCTGTTGTTACTCGGTATGCAATTACTGACGGACGGGCTAAAAGCTGCAGCTGGAAGTCATTTACAAAGTTATCTAGAACGCTCGACTCAAACTAGACTGCGAGCCGCTTTTTCCGGTTTTACCGTCACCGCACTAGTGCAGTCATCCAGTGCTGTCGTGGTGGCTTTACTCGATTTTACCAACGCCGGCATGTTGAAACTAAAGCAAGCCGCTTGGGTGGTGTTCGGAAGCAATGTCGGTACCACAATGACAGCGTGGATTGTGGCGCTGATTGGTCTTAAGTTAAATATTGGCATTGTTGCTTGGCCGCTGATTGGGGTTGGTATGCTGCTACAACTGGTGCGTCGAACTGATCCGTTGGGAAGCATTGGTTTAGCAGTTGCTGGTTTCGGGGTGCTTTTTGTTGGGCTAGATACGTTGCGAGACGCTTTCGAGCAACTCGTTACGGTCATGCCGGTGGGGCAATTATCGATAAGTGGTCCTGTTGGAATTCTCTTAGCGGTATTTGCTGGCGCCTTATTAACGGCATTGGTTCAGTCTTCTTCGGCAGCATTAGCAATAGTACTGACTGCTTCGGTGAGTGGCGTGTTTTCGCCATTGGCGGGCGCCGCTGTGGTGATTGGGGCGAATATTGGTACCACTGTGACTGCGCTATTAGCCAGTATCGGCGTAGCACTCATGTGGCTGTTGGATGAACGCATTTTTCGTCGTGTCGAAAGTTGGTATCGGTTACCTCCGTTACGCTCAGGTGAGCCGCGTTTTCTCGATAAAACCGTTTTAGAAATCCCTGCAATGGGTCTCAACGCCGTGCAACAAGAGCTCAATCGAGTATTGCGCCAATATATTTTGCGATTACGTACTCTATTGAAGGACGAAGCGGCGCTCATCGAAACCGAAGAAGATATCGCCACGGGGGAGTTACTAGCACATATTCAAACGTACCTGACCAAGTTAAGCGCAAAACAACTGCACGGTGACGAAGCCTTATTGCTAGCGGAACTTCACACCAGTCATGCACGTTTACGCGACTTGCGCGATATCGTCGAAAAACTACGTGCTGCTAAACCTGAACAAATTGACGCAAGCCTCAACCATCAACTTCGCGAACAGTTGCTTGAGCTACTCAACGGCGCCGATATGAAAGATCGCCCCGAATCAAACTGGGCGTCGCTTGCCAGCTCCATACGAGCCACGCGCAATTTACTACGCCACACTTGGTTAAATCGCATTGCAGCAAACGAGCTCGAGCCAACGGAAGGGGCGGCGTTAATGCAGTTGGCGAGTATGTGGGAACGTAGCGCCGAAATCATCACCGCCCTAAAAACCTAAAAAAACAAATACGATATTAGATATTAGATATTCGATATTAGACAAACAACAAATACTCGATACATCAGTCCGAATATCCAATATCGCTCTTGCACTTCTAATATCTAATATCTAATAGCTAATATCGTCGTTGATCTTTTAAGCGCTTTTCCCTATAATCCGCGCAGCCCACGTTACAGGTACAACTAACCGAATTTGTGGCTCAACCACAACGGTTGTTGTGGTTCGCGGGGAAGCCCGGAACTACTGTCGTGAACCTTAAAGAAAGAGTAATTCTCAATGAGTACATTTGTTGCAAAACCAGAAACAGTACAACGTGACTGGTACGTTATTGACGCCGAAGGTAAAACTTTAGGTCGTTTGGCAACTGAAGTTGCCCGTCGTTTACGCGGTAAGCACAAGCCTGAGTACACACCTCACGTTGACACTGGTGATTACATCATCATCGTTAACGCTGAAAAGGTTGCTGTAACTGGCCGCAAAGCGCAAAACAAAATTTACTATTCACACACGGGTTACCCAGGTGGTATCAAAGAAATCAACTTCGAAAAGTTGATTGCTAAGAAGCCTGAAATGGTAATTCAGAAAGCGGTGAAAGGTATGTTACCTCGTGGTCCACTAGGTCGTGCCATGTTCCGTAAACTGAAAGTGTACGCTGGTGCAGAGCACAATCATGTTGCTCAGCAACCAAAACAACTTGAAATTTAAGACGGAGCATGAAGACTATGGCACAGAATCAATACTACGGTACTGGTCGTCGCAAAAGCTCAACTGCACGCGTTTTCTTGCGTCCAGGCAGCGGCAACATCAGCATCAATAACCGCACTTTAGAAGAATACTTCGGTCGTGAAACCGCTCGTATGGTTGTTCGTCAACCACTTGAGTTGGTAGACATGGTTGAAAAATTCGACTTATACATCACTGTTAAAGGTGGTGGTGCAAGTGGTCAAGCAGGCGCAGTGCGTCACGGTATCACCCGTGCACTGATGCAATATGACGAAGCTCTACGTGGTGACTTACGTCGCGCGGGTTATGTAACTCGTGACGCACGTCAAGTTGAGCGTAAGAAAGTCGGCTTGCACAAAGCACGTAAGCGTCCACAGTTCTCGAAGCGTTAATTCTTCGGAATCTCGACTACGTCAAAAACCCGGCCTTTGTGCCGGGTTTTTTGTCTTTATCCTTGTAAAAATCAGGGCATTTCTTTATCATCTGAAGGCATTTTTTTGCCGTTCGCCTAAAATTACCTAGGCGAACCTATCGCAGCAGCTAATTACTGACTTCGCGACAATGTCTCGCGAAGCGTCCAAACTGGAGAGTAAGTGGATGAGCAATGCGCCTGTAGATAAAGGCCGCCGTCGTTTCCTGACCGTCGCGACATCTGTCGTCGGTGCAGCGGGCGCGGTTGGCGTTGCCGTTCCTTTCATTGCGTCTTGGAACCCGAGCGAAAAAGCTAAAAACGCGGGTGCCCCAGTGGAAGTGAACATTGGAAAAGCCGAACCGGGTCAATTGATTCGTGTTGAATGGCGTGGTCAACCGGTTTGGGTGGTACGTCGTACCCCTGAAATGTTGGCATCGCTTGAAGCAGTCAACGATCAACTTCGTGATCCAAATTCTGATGAACCTCAACAACCTGAGTATGCGAAAAACTTGCACCGCTCGCGCAAAGAAGAATACTTTGTCGCCGTCGGTATTTGTACGCACTTAGGCTGTTCGCCGCAATTCCTTGATCAAGGTATGGGTGAGTACGTTGAAGGGGCTCAATCAGGGTTCTTCTGTCCGTGCCACGGTTCTACCTTCGATATCGCTGGTCGAGTATTCCAAGGCGTTCCTGCACCATATAACTTGGTGGTTCCGCCTCATTACTACATCAACGATAACACCATTTTGGTGGGTGAAGATGGGGAGCAAGCCTAATGAATAAACTCATTGCATGGTTTGACGAACGTATTCCGATGACCAAAACGTGGAATATCCACTTAGCTCAGTATCCAGCTCCAAAAAACTTTAACTTCTGGTACATCTTTGGTGTGCTAGCAACGTTGGTTTTGGTCAACCAAATTTTGACTGGTGTCTGGTTAACCATGAACTACGTACCTTCAGCTGAGGGCGCTTTTGCTTCAGTTGAATTTATCATGCGTGATATCGAGTATGGTTGGTTGCTCCGCTACATGCACTCAACCGGAGCATCCGCGTTCTTCGTGGTGGTTTACTTGCATATGTTCCGTGGCATGATGTACGGCTCTTATCAGAAGCCGCGCGAATTGCTGTGGGTATTCGGTATGCTCATCTTCCTCGTATTAATGGCTGAAGCCTTCATGGGTTACTTGTTGCCATGGGGCCAGATGTCTTACTGGGGGGCGCAGGTAATCATCTCGTTGTTTGGTGCGATTCCAATTATTGGTGACGACTTAACTCTATGGATTCGTGGTGACTACGTCATCTCAGGCGCAACGTTAAACCGCTTCTTTGCATTGCACGTTATTGCCTTGCCATTAGTGCTGGTTATTTTGGTGTTCTTACACATCATTGCGCTACACGAAGTTGGCTCGAACAACCCTGAAGGTGTTTCGATCAAGAAACCTAAGGGCTCGGTACCAGATTCAGAGAAGCCGAAGTTTACCTTCCATGAACGCTTCACGAAGAAGTATGACATTGTTGATGCATTCCCATTCTTCCCGTATTACATCGTGAAAGATTTGGTGGGTGTTGCCATCTTCTTGTTCTTCTTCTGTTACGTTATTTTCTTTGCTCCGGCAATGGGCGGCTTGTTCCTTGAGCCACCAAACTTTGAAGCGGCGAACCCGCTGAAAACGCCTGAGCATATTGCACCTGTATGGTACTTCACACCGTTCTACGCAATTTTGCGCGCGGTTCCTGATAAGTTACTGGGTGTTATTTTAATGTTTGGTGCGATTGTTGCGCTGTTCGTACTGCCTTGGTTAGACCGCGGTAAAGTACGCTCGGTTCGTTATCGTAGCACCTTCCACAAAGTAAACCTGACAGTGTTTGCAATTAGCTTTATTGCACTCGGTTATCTGGGTCTGAAGCCGGCGACAGAGGTTTACACCATGTTCGCTCGTATCTTCACCTTCTTGTACTTTGCGTTCTTCGTCTTGTTGTTCTTCTACAGCAAGAATGAAAACACGAAGCCAGTTCCAGAGAGGATTACTAAGTGATGAAACAGTTAATCAAAAGCACTCTGCTGGTAGCAGCATCACTGTGGTCAGTTGCAACATTAGCAGCTGGCCCAACAGTACCACTGGACAAAGCGAACGTTGATCTACACGACAAAGCGTCGTTGCAGCGTGGTGCGCAGTTGTTCATGAACTACTGCTTGGGTTGTCACTCAATGCAGTACCAGCGCTATAATCGTACTTTCCGTGATTTAGAGATCCCGGAGGAGTTAGGTGTTGAGAACCTTCAGTTTACCGGTGAGAAAGTAGGTGACTTGATCACTAACGCAATGGCAACTGAAGATGCTGGTAACTGGTTTGGTACTGCAGCGCCTGATTTAACCTTGGTAGCTCGTGTACGTGGAGCGGATTGGATTTACACCTATTTGCGATCATTCTACGTGGACGAATCGCGCCCATTTGGCGTTAATAACACGGTATTCCCAAATGTGGGCATGCCGCACGTATTAGAAGAGCTACAAGGTATTCCACGCAAAACCACCGAGCAACGAATGATTGACGGTGAAATGCAGGATGTTTATGTGGGCATTAAAACCGACGGCAGCGGTATGCTGACCGAAGCTGAATACGATCAAGCAGCGTTAGATCTGACCAATTTCTTGGTTTACACCGGTGAACCGATGATGTTGGAACAGAAGCGTATTGGTTGGTATGTGTTCGGTTTCCTACTAGTCTTTTTAATTTTCGCAGTACTGCTGAAACGCGAATTCTTTAAGGACGTGAAATAAGCTTTATGGAGAACAACATGTCGGTTGCGGCAAACAAACGGTCAGTGATGACCTTGTATTCGGGCGTAAATGACTTACGCAGCCATCAAACACGTATCGTGCTCGCTGAAAAAGGCGTCGGCGTTGAGATAACTTTTGTTGAACCGGATAATCTTCCGGAAGACTTAATGCAGCTCAACCCATACGCTGACGCATTGCCAACGTTGGTGGATCGTGAGTTGGTGCTATATAACGCTCATATCATCATGGAATACCTTGATGAACGTTTCCCGCATCCGCCATTGATGCCGGTTTATCCGGTAGCGCGTGGTACCAGTCGTTTGATGATGTATCGCATTGATCGTGACTGGTATGCGCTAGCGGAAAAGATTCTGGCAGGCGGAAAAGGCGCAGATGCTGCGCGTCAAGAGTTGCGCGAAGGTATTCTTGCGCTGGCGCCTCTGTTCGCTGATTCACCATTCTTCATGAGCGAAGAGTTCAGCTTAGTAGACTGCTACTTGGCCCCGTTGTTGTGGCGTTTACCACTATACGGTATCCAACTAGAAGGTACTGGCGCGAAAGAAGTGAAAGCCTACATGGTTCGTGTATTTGAGCGTGAATCATTCCAAGAATCACTGACGGACCTTGAGCGAGACTTAGGTCGGTGAGTGATGAAGCAATGACACCGCGTCGCCCGTACTTAGTGCGGGCGATGTACGAGTGGCTATTGGATAATCAGCTCACACCGCACCTTGCGGTTGACGCTGATTACCCAGGCTGTCAGGTGCCATGGCAATTTGTTCAAGATGGCCAAATCATTTTGAACATTTCTCCTACCGCGGTAACCAACTTTACTGCCGATAATGATGCCGTTCAGTTTAATGCCCGCTTCTCAGGAAACCCGCATCGTGTCATCGTACCGATGGGTGCTATTCTTGCTTTGTATGCACGAGAAAATGGCGCTGGGAGCATGTTTGAACCTGAGCCATACTATGAGAACCCAAGCGCAATAACCTCGGTGAGTGAACCTGCGACGGAAAGTTCCGGCGAAACAGTAGAAAACGATACGGCTACCAAGAAACAAGAAAGCCAGAAGAAAAAATCCTCCGGCTCTCATTTACGTGTCGTGAAATAATTCGAATCGAATTTATTCAAAAGCATCAATGACGCGTGTAACCCCGTTGATGTTGCGCGCAATGTCGATTGCCTGACGTGCAATGTCGCGCTCGACAAAACCCATCAATGCAACTTCACCATTTTCGGTAACCACTTTAATATCACTCGCTTTTATATTTTCATCGGCAATAAACTTTGCTTTGATTTTGCTGGTGATATAGGTGTCTTTGCTAATTTGACCAAGTGAAATAACCGGAGCCACTTTGAGTTCATTATGAACCCTATCCACGCCTTGAGTATTACGCACAATGTGACTTGCCAAGTCACGTAGAGAACTATTCGCTACTTGTCCCAACAACAGTACTGAGCGATTAAACGAAACAACCTGTACGCGTGAATCGTCCAAGCGATCTTCGCCCTTCAACGCTGTGATAACGCGAACTTCAATGGTTTGATCGTCAATTTGCGTGCCAACGCTACGCGTATCGGTAGCTGCTGATATACCGACGGCTGTTGCACCAACGAGCGCCGCAGCGCAACCAGTTAAACTAACCGCTATCGCGGCGCAAAATACCGCTACAGGCAAAAACTTCCGACGTTCAGTCATTAATCTGTCTCCTGTGGGAAAATTCGATGCTCTACGACACTGCACAGCATGTTAGAAATTTGCAGTAAGTGCTCACTCGCACGAGCGGCATTACTAGTTGGAATGCGTATTTCCACGTCATCAGGCCCCAATAACCCAGCAATATCCACATCACTTGTTTGCGTAATAGCGATGATCAACATATCACGACTCAACGCGGCTTCCATTGCGCGACTCACGCGCGGTGCACGTTCGGCGGCGTTGAATACGACTAGTACATCGCTAGGTTGCCCGACGGCTTGTATTTGTTGTGCAAACATACGGTCATACTCGAGTGCGCCATAGTCAGCATGTAGCGAACTTACCGGAAATGGTGGGCGTTCAAAACTCAAGCCAGTCAGCATAATATGCGCAAAATGACGCGATGTTGCGTGGGCAAGACCTTCACCGCAACAGTACACCTTACGTCCGTTTAAGAGTGAATCAACGAGTAAATTACATGCCAATTCAATTGGCTCTTGCAGCATATCAGCGGCAGCAATTTGAGTTTGAATACACTCTGTAAATAAGGTTTTTATAGGGTCCTGCATATCACCTCGTTAAAACGCATCTTGCATCCATTGCGCTTGTTCATAGTCCATGACTATGGCAACGACATCGAAGCGCATGCGCGTTACATGTTCATTTAAATTATTCTGAATTAGAAAGAGTTGCGCGCATCGTCGGATTCTTTGACACTGTGCGGCGGTAATCTGTTCCACAACACTCGCAAAATGCTCATTACTGCGACTTTTCACTTCAACGAACACCCAAGTATCCGCTTCTCGCATAATTAAATCAATTTCGCCCATATCACAACTGTAGTTACTCTCAACGTGCTCTAAACCATGACGTTCAAGTAGTGCGCGGGCGATTTCTTCGCCGTCATTTCCCATATCTTTTCGAGACATTCCCTGTCCTCATTATGTTATTGGCCAGCAACCACCTCGTGACCTTGGAACTTAGCCCAATTGAGTTCACGCACAATTTGATTATTGCGAATGGTAAGTTCGCCAGTTAGCCCTTGTGCTGAAATACCCGGCATCGTTTGTAATAACGGCAAGCGTTGGCTTAGCAGCAAGGCGTCATGCCCAAAGGCCACCAGACGTGCGGTGCTGTAGCCCCAGTTATTCCTTAACGTAAGCAGTTGTTCAAGCTGTTTGGCTTCATTGTGACCGGGTAATAGCCATGGCGCGTCCGTAAAGCGAACATTATCGAGGTCGTTTTCGCTTAGATCATTGCGAAGTGTATGGCTGCCTGAATTCGCATAAACGGGTAGCGCCTTCATGAACGGCGAAATATTGACGTCAATAAAGGGCTTTAACAACCGAGTTTGCTCAATACCGCCAACCAGGTAAACCGAATCAACATCAGCACGGCTACGTGCCTGCGAATCGACAATGATCTTACCCGCTGCTATTTTAACTTGGTAAATACGTGCTTCACTCGTCGTTACCCCCAGTTGATCTTGAACCGCGTTCTTCATCTCTTCGGTATTTCGATAATCGCCTAACGACATAGGAACAGGGTCATTGAACTGCGCTTCCCATGCGGCCCGAAATACTTCCGCGTGTTGTTGGCCGCGCTCGGTAGCCGGTGCCAGCACAATCGGGTGACGATGCCCTTGTTCGGCCATATGTTTAGCAGCCTGGCGAATTTCAGTTTCGGCATCTAACGCAAAGAAATGCTGTTGCAAGGAAGTCTCATTAAGCGCACCACTGGGCTCATTTAACGTAAGCCAAGGGAGATTCTCTGGTAATTGAGAAGCGTCAATCGCCGCAATGTTCGGCTTTAATAAAGGACCAATTAATACATTTGCTTGATGCTGTTGCAGTAATTCAGGAAGGGCGGTGAAATCGATAGTATTGGTATCTAGAAACCGCGCACTTACTTGAGGCAGACGGCTCAAAGCCTTCACTAGTCCATCGCGAACGGCTAACCCTTGCTCCGCATATTGGCCCGTTAATGGAAGTAGCACTAGAGCGCGATTGCGCGGCTGTTCGGTCAGTGCAATCAAATTATCAACAACGAACTGTGCTGGGTGATCACTGAATTGGCCCTGCCATTGAGTCAACACAGCATCTAATTGTGAAGGCGTCGAATTAATCTGGTGCAATGCTCGCACTAATGCAGCCCAGCCGGCGACCAACTGGCTACGCTCAAAACTTGGTGGCAATGTCAGTTGTTCAGGCTCTTGTACGTTACGTAAAACCTCCCAAGCTTGCTGCGGTGTTGTGCTGTCTGGTGCAATATTAATAAGCTGCAACTGGTAACTTGCCGCTTGCTCCCATTTTTGTTGCGCGCTCGCTGACCGCAGAGCCAGCTCTAATGTTTGCTCAGGGTAGTCGACGGATAGACGCGGCAGCAGCAGTGGTTCAAGAACTTGTTCGACGTAATTCCAGCGCCCCTCATGTCCAGCAAAACGAGCTTCTAAAAGTGCCATGAGCTGCTTCTGCGCGGAGCTTAAAGCGTTACTTTCAAAGTGGCGCTGAATCTGAGCAATCACCACAGCACTTTGCTGCCACTGGCCATCACGTTGAAAGGTTGCGGCTGCTTGTAATAACGCATCAATCTGCTCTTCACCTTCCAATAAACGCGCATTGGCAAGCCAACTTTGCGCCGAACGAAATTGTTCTTCAAGAGGTACTGCGGTGAAATCAGAACTGTCTTCACTTACTGGTGCTGGTGTTGAGGACGAACGTGGTGCTGAAGAGCAGCCATTGAGCGCGCTAAACAACGCAACAATAACCATGCACAACAGAAACTTCTTTGGCACAATAGCAGCAGACATTTTGAATTCACCCATGTTTTTCGCAATGGGTCATACTATAAACCCTACGGCAAGGCTTCACAATCACGCCGACGGGTTCTTACAAGGGGTTAACATGACGACCGATACCGCTGGCTGTTTATATATTGTGCCAACACCTATTGGCAATTTGGCGGATATCACTGAGCGCGCAATCAATGTCTTACGCATGTGCGATGCCATTGCTGCTGAAGATACCCGTCATAGCGGACAATTGATGCAGCATCTTGGCATTCGCGCAACCATGTTCGCATTGCATGAGCACAACGAACGGCAACGTGCGGAGCAGGTGATTGAGCGGTTGCAGCGCGGCGAATCGATTGCGCTAATTAGTGACGCCGGTACGCCACTAATTTCCGATCCTGGCTACGTATTGGTACAACAGTGCCGTCAAGCGGGCATCAAAGTTGTCGCTTTGCCCGGCGCCTGCGCTTTTGTCACGGCATTGTCAGGGGCTGGCTTGCCAACCGACCGCTTCAGTTTTGAAGGTTTCTTACCGGCAAAACCACAGCAACGTCGCAAACGTCTTGAGCAGCTCGCCAGCGATACGCGTACCATGGTGTTTTATGAATCACCGCACCGCATCACCGATACTTTGGCAGATTTAATCACTACTATTGGTAGTGAACGCCCGTTAGTATTGGCGCGTGAACTGACCAAGCAATTTGAAACTTACCTAACCGGCACCATTGGTGAGGTTCAGCAACAAGTGCTCAGTGACAGTAACCAACAGCGCGGTGAAATGGTGCTCATTCTTGGTGGTGCACCCGAGGTAGAAGAGGATGACGTTAACCCAGCCGCATTACGAACGCTTAACTTACTGCGCAGTGAGTTACCACTGAAAAAAGCGGCGGCGTTGGCTGCGGAGATCCATGGCGCACGTAAAAACACCTTGTATCAACTGGCGCTCGAGCAAGATAACCAGTAGAATGCGCCTCGGGAGTCAGCCAGACAATCGCTGCCTATGTTCGCATAGGGGGAGGAAAGTCCGGGCTCCATAGGGCAGGGTGCCAGATAACGTCTGGGCGGCGTAAGCCGACGACTAGTGCAACAGAGAGCAAACCGCCGATGGCCTGCGTAAGCAGGATCAGGTAAGGGTGAAAGGGTGCGGTAAGAGCGCACCGCGCGGCTGGCAACAGTTCGTGGCACGGTAAACTCCACCCGGAGCAAGGTCAAATAGGGGTTCATTGGCGCGGCCCGCGTTGAACCCGGGTAGACTGCTTGAACGCTAGAGTGATCTAGTGGCTAGACGAATGATTGTCCTCGACAGAACCCGGCTTATCGGCTGGCTCCCGACACTTCTTTCTCAGAGTTGGCTCGCTCTAACACATCACGATTAAATTGTTGGGTGAAGCGAATAAATTCGTTCAATGGCATGGCGCGGCCGTAGAAAAAGCCTTGTTGGTAGTGGCATTTTTGCTGTTGCAAAAATTCAACTTGCTGTTCGTGTTCTACGCCCTCGGCAACCACACTCATGTTGAGTGTATGCGCAATTCGAATAAGCACTTCAACCAAGGCTTTCTGTTGGCCTTGGTGCGGCACATTGTGCAAGAAGCTGCGGTCAATCTTAATGACATCGATAGGATATGAACGCAGGTAGTTCAAACTTGAATAGCCGGTACCAAAATCGTCAATCGCTAGCGAAATACCAGCATCACGTAGCTTACGTAAGTTGGCGAACTGACGTTCTTTGTTACGCATCAGCATTGATTCGGTAATTTCGAACATCAATCGATTAGTTGGTACATCGGCCGCTGCAATCACATTGAGCCAGTGTGTTGCTGCCTGGCGGTCATTAAATTCACGTGGCGAACGATTCAATGCAATCGCTAAATCTAAGCCGGCTTCGTTCATCTTTTTCCAATCGCGCACCACCTCACGCAATACGAAGTCACCCAAGCCAATTATCGCACCGGTCTTTTCGGCAATTGGAATAAATTCAGCTGGGGAAATGGCACCACGTTCCGGATGGGTCCAACGAATCAACGCTTCGCAGCGCGTGAGCAATCCGGTTTCAGTTTCAATGACTGGCTGGTAGTGCACCTCAAACTGTTCGGCCTCAATGCCTTTAATAATCTGATGATGCAGATTAATGTCGCGCTCTGTGCTTTGACGCAACTGCTCATCGAAGAAGTGGACGCTCATTGCCCCTTGAGCTTTGGCTGCGTACATCGCAAGTTCAGCATGCTTCAATAACTGCTGCACTTCTTGTCCATCGTGCGGGAACATCGCAATACCGGTGCTGGCGGTCATATTGATATGATTATGTTCAATATCAAGCGTATGCAGGAGATCGTTCATAATGGCTTTCGCGCGAATCTCCGCTTCGCTTGGATCGTTGAGATCACGTAGCACAATCGCAAATTCGTCGCCGCCGATTCGAGCAAGCAGGTCATCCTCTCGAATACTGGTACGAATTCGTTCAGCGACGCGCTGCAACAGGGCGTCACCAACTTCATGCCCCAAAACATCATTAATTTCGCGTAAATGATCAAGGTCAAGAACAAGCAAGGCAAATTTCTGTTGATTGCGCAGTGCTGCACGAATATCCGCACCAAGTTGCTCGGCGAAGAAGTTCCGATTTGGTAAATCAGTTAAGCCATCGTAGCGCGCTTGATACGCAATGGTCGAAATAGCGCCACGTAGCCGGTGTTGGGTAAATATCAGCATTAAAAATGCCGATAAGATGACGGCTGTCAGACCAATTCCGATGGCCCAATGCAGCCAAAAATCAGCATTGGTGGCAACCCACTGCCCGTCACGTGGATACGCCGCTAATTTCCATCTGCCGCGTGGGAACGCGATTTCAGTGACCAGCGCATCAGGATTAAATGCATCATCATTACCGGCAAATGCTTGCGGGTTAGGCTCTAAATCATTTTCGGCATGGCGAATCGCAAACGAATAATTTGGATGCTGGTAAAAACGCACGCCTTCAAGTAGGTGTACGTGATCAATCACCAACGATGCGACGCCCCACAACGTTCGATCGTTGCGAAATACTGGCATGCGTGCGATCAATGCCTCTCGGCCTTGGGTAAGGCGCATCGGGCCAGTTAACACGACATCTTTCACAGCAATAGAGCGCAAAATACCGGCGTACTGCTCGGTATCAAGTCGGTAATTGAAGCCAATAATTGATTGATTGCCCTCAACGGGGTAGACAAATTTCACGACAAGATCAGGCGCAAGCGCCACATGCATAATGTCGAGATTGGACGATAGGAACTCATCAATGATGTGTTGTAGACGAACGCGATCAGGGGAATCTTGCCACAGAATTTCAGGACGCAGTGCACGCAGTGCTAACATATTGGCTTGTAAGCGCTGTTCTATTTGGCCACGCATTGCACTTAAGTGCTCGCTAGCGCGACGTTTTTCTATTTCCAGTTGCTGCTGTCGTTCGCCGTCGACCACAAGGTACACCGCGTACAACAAAGCCGATGCAATAAAAAGCACAACAACAAGGTAGCGCAATAAGCGCCAGCGTTCGGACTGCTTACCGAACTTATCTGGAAAACTCACAACATCTATCTGCTTCATTTATATGAGAAAGCTTATTATTAGAATTATATGCTAATTGACATAGTACTCGCATCATCCTTTACCTAATCCTTGCCGTCAAGCGCTGTTACATATCGCAAACCCATCATTTTTCCTTGACAGGTGGAAAGATCGGCACCTAGACTGTCACATTGTGGGGATTTGTGGGTAATAGTGGATCAAATAATATGTTTCGTGGCGCAGCAGCACTCAGTCTAGATGACAAAGGTCGGCTCGCGATACCAGCAAAGTATCGCAAGAGTCTGCTTTTGGATTGTGACGGGCAAATGGTCTGCACCATCGATATCAAGCAACCCTGTTTATTGTTGTATCCGTTGCCGCAGTGGCAATTGATTGAACAGAAGCTCACCACCTTATCAAGCATGAACCCCGCGGAGCGTCGTCTACAGCGTTTGTTACTGGGGCACGCCGAAGACTGCCAAATGGATAAAAACGGCCGCATTTTGATAGCACCAACCCTGCGTCAACATGCGGATTTGAGCAAAAAGATCATGATTATTGGTCAGCTCAATAAGTTTGAACTTTGGTCTGAAGCGGCATGGCAAGAACAAATCGCAGCCGATATGGCAGCGGAGCAAGAAGACGACTTGGCACACAGTGATCGACTACAAGACTTCTCATTATAATGACAACAGAAGCGCAACAACACGTCTCGGTGTTGTTACAAGAGTCCATCGAGGCTCTTGCGATCAAACCAGACGGAATTTATTTAGATGCAACCTTCGGTAGAGGGGGGCACTCGCGCGCTATTCTGGCCGAATTAAACTCGCAAGGTAAACTTTATGCACTTGATCGCGACCCCACTGCGATTGCTGCAGCCGAAGCCTTGCGCGATGACCCACGGTTTACCATCATCCACACCCCCTTCTCACGATTAGACGACGTGCTTGAAACGCAGCAATTGCGCGGCAAACTCGACGGAATACTCTTTGATCTTGGCGTTTCCTCCCCACAATTGGATGACGCCGAACGTGGTTTTAGTTTCATGCGTGAAGGCCCACTTGATATGCGCATGGACACCAGCACCGGTATGACTGCGGCAGATTTTTTGAACTCTGCCAGCGCCGATGAGATTGCCTTTGTACTACGCGAATATGGCGAAGAGCGCTTTGCTTGGCGTATTGCGCAAGCTGTTGTGAAGCAGCGCGAGGAACAACCTCTGTCGACAACTCGTGAACTGGCAGAACTTATTGCCAAAGCGGTACCGTTTAAAGACAAACACAAGCATCCAGCAACGCGCAGTTTCCAAGGCATTCGCATTCACATCAACGGCGAACTCGATGAAATTGAAACAGCATTAACCGCCGCCGTTAGTGGTCTGAAACCGGAAGGGCGCCTTGCTGTAATCAGCTTTCACAGTCTCGAAGACCGCATGGTGAAGCGATTTATGCGAGCGCAGGCACAAGGTCGGGCAATTCCAGCTGGGTTGCCGATTCGAGATGCAGACTTTGATCGCGGTCAAACACTGCGCTTAATTGGCAAAGCGATTAAGCCATCAGCGGTCGAAATTAAAGCAAATCCACGAGCACGGAGTTCCGTGCTACGCATAGCAGCGAGGTTAGATTATGAAAGCTAGCCGCGTGCCTGCATTAGTAGCTGTTTTATTTGACGACTTTCGCCAACACCTTGTGTTGGTTTTGCTGTTTTTAATGGTTATCGCCAGTGCGATGGCGGTGATTTACGTATCGCATAGCCATCGCTTGCTCACCATCGAGCGTGATGAGCTGTTATCGCAGCGTGATGAAATTGATATCGAATGGCGCCATTTACAGATTGAACAGAACACCCTAACGGAACACAACCGAGTGGAACGCATTGCTGAACAGCGCCTTGATATGGTGCGCGCTGAAGCTGACCAGGAGGTGCTAGTGCCATGGCAGTAACACCAAAACCGAACCGCCGCGCTGTTAAAAAAGCGCAACCACACTTAAGCAAGGGACGTTTTTACTTCGCCTTGTTGGTGGTGTTTGGCGTGTTTGGAACCTTGGTGGCACGTGCGGCTTACATTCAGCTGATAGAGCCAGAGCGTTTGATCTACGAGGGTGATCTTCGTTCACTTCGCACAAACGAAACCACGGTACAACGTGGCAGTATTCTTGATCGTAACGGCCGCGAGTTAGCGGTTAGCGTTCCAGTAGAAACCGTTTGGGCCGATCCAAAACGTGTTCATGAAGGCGATGGCTTAGCTAATCGAGAGCGTTGGTTGGCGTTGGCAGAAGTGTTCCGCACTGATGTAAACGATTTAATGAGCAAAGTGTCTGACCCAACTCGCCGCTTTGTTTACCTGGAACGAAAAGTCACGCCGGGCGTAGCTGATTTTGTTCGTCAACTCGGCATACCGGGTGTGTATTTAAAAACCGAGTCACGGCGTTTCTATCCGGCAGGAGAAATTGCAGCTCACGTCGTTGGCTTCACCGACATCGACGGTCTCGGTATTGAAGGTCTAGAAGCTATTTATAATCAAGTGCTCACCGGTGTTCCCGGTGAGCGAGTTTATCGCAAGGATGCGGCAGGACGGGTTGTTGAAGAAATTCGGGTTACCGAAGCGCAACAACCACAACAATTAACGCTGAGTATTGATCAACGCTTGCAATCACTGGCTTATGCCGAAGTCAAAAAGGCCGTGCGCTATCACCAGGCGACTTCCGGCTCGGCAGTGATTCTTGACGTGAAAACCGGCGAGGTACTCGCAATGGTCAACAGCCCGTCCTACAACCCAAACAATCGCAATGATTTGCAACCGCATAAGTTGCGCAATCGTGCGATCACCGATGCTTATGAACCGGGCTCTACTGTAAAACCGTTGGCCGTTATTGCGGGTTTGGAAGCTGGTGTCATTAAACCAAACGATGTCATTAACACCAGCCCAGGTTGGATACGGTTAGGAGGCCGCCGTGTAAGCGACCCGATTAATCGTGGCGAACAAACAATTACACAAATTTTAGAGAACTCTAGCAACGTTGGCACTGCCAAAATCGCATTGGCTACGGGTATCAACAATATGTTGGATATATACGCAGCGGTTGGTTTTGGTAATGACACAGGGGTAGCCATGTTGGGTGAGAGTTTCGGTATTTTACAAAACCGACAGCGTTGGTCCGATTTTGAAATTGCGACACTATCGTACGGCTACGGCATGTCGGCGACGACACTGCAGTTGGCACAAATGTACGCCATTATTGCCAATGGCGGGAAGCGTGTGCCGTTAACCATTCAACGTCGTGAAGGCGCACCTGAGGGTGAGCAAGTCATTTCTGCGAGTACAGCTGAAACAGTTCTTGGCATGCTGGAAAGCGTGGTGGCAAATGGTTCAGGTAAACGTGCTCAAGTACGAGGCTATCGTGTTGCAGGTAAAACTGGTACCTCACGTAAAGCCGTTGCCGGTGGTTATGGCGAAGAGTATGTCACCTTGTTCGCCGGTGTAGCGCCAGTTAGCGATCCGCGCTTGGCTGTCGTGGTGACAGTGAACGAGCCGAGTGGTGATGAATATTACGGCAGCGAGGTTTCAGCGCCCGTGTTCTCAGAAATTGTAGGTGATGCACTACGCGTTATGAATATCCCACCGGATAACTTGGCCGACGCGCAATTAAAAGCAGCTGGTTTCGGAGGGGCAGATGATTGATCTCATGGCCTTATTACCAGATTACCCCTTACAACTGCCTGCTGTGAAAGTTGGTGGGTTGAAGCTCGATAGCCGTCAGGTCGCCGCCAACGATGCATTCGTAGCGGTGCCTGGCTATCAAGTGGATGGACGACAGTTTATCGACGCTGCCATTGCTGCTGGTGCTGCCGTGGTGTTAGCCGATTCAGAAACGGTTGGCATGGAATTGCGCGGCCGGACGTGGGTTATCGAAGTACCGCAACTGAAGAATAAATTATCAGACATCGCCGGCCGATTTTTCCATGAGCCATCGCAGGCACTTGCAGTGATTGGGGTGACCGGTACCAACGGTAAAACCTCGGTGACTTATATTGCCGCGCAATTGCTTGAAGCGTTAGGCGTTCCGTGTGGCGTCATTGGTACCACTGGCTCAGGATTCCCAGGACGATTGTTGCCAGAAACACATACCACGCCCGATGCTATTGCCGTACAACATCGATTACATGTGATGCGTAGTGAGGGCGCTCAAGCGGTTGCCATGGAAGTGTCATCACATGCATTAGTGCAGCGCCGTGTTGAAGCGTTACATTTCAAAGTTGGCGTGGCAACTAACATCAGCCGCGATCATCTTGATTATCACGGCACCATGGCGAACTACGCTGGTGCTAAACGCCGCTTATTCACTGAGTTAGATACTCAATTCAGCGTGTTGAATGCCGATGATTCGGCGGTAGCGGCTTGGCTGCCCGATAGAACCGACAGCTGGCGCTTCAGTTTAACACCACAAAATGCTGCTCGCAGCATTTGGGCAGAACAGGTCAAGTATGACCACGACGGCACACAATTTAATTTGCATGTGCGCTATGACGCTGAGCACGTAGAACAAATGCCGGTACAGTCGCCATTATTAGGCGGCTTTAACGTCTACAACTTGTTAGCTGCTATTGCAGCCGTTGTTAGCTTAGGGCATGAGCCACAAAAAGTAGCTGCCGCCTGTGCGCAACTGCATGCAGTGCCGGGACGTATGGAAGCCTTTGGTGGCTCGGATGGCAAGCCACTGGTGATTGTCGATTACGCGCATACGCCAGATGCCTTACAGCAAGTGCTTGGCGCTCTGCGTCGTCACTGCGACGGCCAATTATGGTGCGTATTTGGCTGCGGTGGTGACCGCGACCGTGGCAAACGCCCACAAATGGGCGCCGTGGCAGCTGATATGGCTGACCGTGTCGTGGTGACCGATGACAACCCACGCACTGAGCCGCCGGAGCAAATTGTGCAGGATATTATTGCCGGCATGCCCACGCGCCAACGTGTACAGATCATCATGGGGCGTGAAAATGCGGTGCGCCAAGTCATCGCACAAGCGACGGCCAACGACGTTGTACTGCTTGCCGGCAAAGGACACGAAGACTATCAGGTGATTGGTCAACAGCGTATCGATTACAACGAACGGGCATTGGTTGCCGAGATCATGGCAACACCAACTGCGGAGGAGCTCTCATGATTCGTATTGACTTAGCATGGATTGCCGCCGCTGTTGAAGGGCGTTTAGTTGGTGCAAATCGCACCATCAACCAAGTGAGTACCGACACGCGAACGTTGCCGAAAGATTGCTTATTTATTGCTTTGAAAGGGCCAAACTTTGATGCGCATGACTTCGCCGCTCAAGCGCTGCAAGATGGCGCCGCTGCGTTGGTGGTTGAACGCGAATTAACGGATAACGTATGCGCAGCAGCCCCACAAATTATTGTGAATGACACCCGGTATGCGTTGGGCTTACTCGGTGCCGCTGTGAAAGCCAAAGTGGCGCCAAAAACAATTGCGATTACCGGTAGTAGCGGCAAAACCACGGTCAAAGAGATGTTGGCTGCTATTTTACGCCAGCGCGGTGAAGTGCTTGCGACAGCAGGTAACTTTAATAATGACATTGGCGTGCCATTAACCCTATTACGTCTTGAGCCACAGCATGAATTTGCTGTCATCGAGCTTGGTGCCAATCATTTAGGTGAAATTGCGTACACCACCCGGTTAACACAACCGGATGTTGCCATTATTAATAATGTCGCACCAGCACACGTTGAAGGGTTTGGCGATATTCACGGCGTTTACCGAGCAAAATCTGAAATCTTCCGTGGCTTAGGGCCGCATGGCTTGGCGTTAACGCCATTTCATTCGCAGTTTGCACGGGGCTGGCAGCAGATGTTGGCCGAGATCAAACACGAAACCTTTGGCCGAGTGATTGATGCTGGTGACGAGCAGCCGATCGTTCGTGCTTCGAACGTGCAGGTGAATGAAGATGGTTGTGCCGAATTTGATATTGAACTGACCGGTGAGCAGGCGCAAACGGGCCATATTCAGTTGAGCTTGCCTGGTTTACACAATGTTGACAACGCGCTGGTAGCCATCCGCGCCGCAGTTGCGGTAGGTTGTGCGCTCGCTGATGCCCAAACAGCATTGGCGCAACTAACACCGGTTGCTGGACGCTTGAATGTAATTCGGTTAAACGACCAAATTCAACTGATTGATGACACCTACAATGCCAACGTTGGCTCAGTTAAAGCGGCGCTCGATATGCTGGCCGTATATCCAGGCTATCGCATGATGGTTCTCGGTGATATGGGCGAGCTTGGCAGTCAAGCGCGCGAATATCACGAAGAGGTTGGTGCCTACGCTATTACCGCAGGTATCGATAACCTCTATACCTTGGGTGTACTGAGTCAAAGTGCAAGCGAAGTGTTTAATGGTCGCGGAGGGCGCCATTTCTCAAGTTTTGAGAGTGCCGTTGAAGCCATCATCGCAACAGTGAATCAAGCGGCAGCACCCATTACCATTTTAGTGAAGGGCTCGCGTAGCGCGCGTATGGAGCGCGTGGTGCAAGCCTTGCAAGAACGTCAGGATGAATTGAAACCAATGACTTCAGAAGAAGGAAAACACGCATGTTAGTGTGGTTAGCGGAATATCTAACTCAGTTTGCGAGTGCGTTTAACGTTATCTCGTACCTAACCATGCGCGCCATTTTAAGTGTGTTGACCGCATTATTGATTTCGCTGTGGATGGGGCCAACCCTCATAAAGTACTTGCAGCGTCTACAAGTTGGTCAAGCGGTTCGCGATGATGGGCCACAAAGCCATTTAAGCAAGGCGGGTACGCCAACCATGGGCGGTGTTCTGATTATCGCCTCTATCGTGTTCTCAACCTTGTTGTGGGCCGATCTTACTAACCATTATGTGCAAGTGGTATTGGCTGTGGTGCTTGGCTTTGGTGCCGTCGGCTTTGTCGACGATTACCGTAAAGTTGTGCAGAAAAATCCGCGAGGCCTTCCCGCACGGTGGAAATATTTTTGGCAATCACTGATTGCAACATTGGCTGCAGTGTACCTATATGCACATGCGACCGTCGGTGCTGAAACGCAGCTACTCGTACCATTTTTCAAAGATGTGATGCCACAGCTTGGGCTGATGTACATCTTGCTTGCTTATTTCGTCATTGTCGGCACCAGTAATGCGGTTAATTTGACTGATGGCCTAGACGGTTTGGCAATAGTGCCAACCATTATGGTAGCGGGCGCACTTGGTGTATTTGCGTATGCCTCGGGTAACGCGAACTTCGCTAGTTATTTGAACATTCCGTTCTTACCGCTTTCAGGTGAGCTATTGATTGTCTGTACAGCGATTTTTGGCGCTGGGTTAGGCTTCCTCTGGTTCAACACGTATCCAGCGATGGTGTTTATGGGCGACGTGGGCTCACTGACCCTCGGCGCAGCACTTGGTGTGATTGCCGTGATGGTGCGCCAAGAGCTGGTGTTGTTCATTATGGGCGGCGTCTTTGTCATGGAAACTTTGAGTGTGATGTTGCAAGTGGGCTCGTATAAATTGCGCGGCAAGCGCGTATTTCGAATGGCACCCATTCATCACCACTACGAGTTAAAAGGCTGGCCAGAGCCACGCGTCATTGTGCGCTTCTGGATATTAAGTTTGGTGTTTGTATTGATTGGTTTAGCAACCTTGAAGCTGAGATAAACAATGAAACTAGCAGCATTAGATACATATGAAGCAATTGGTGTGGTCGGTCTTGGCCAAACTGGGTTGTCGTGTGTGCGCTATTTGCTGCAGCGTGATATTGCACCAATTATCTTTGATACCCGTGCTGAGCCACCGGGCTTAAAAGAGCTGACGGAATTCAATACAGAGCTAGAAATACACACGGGGCCGCTCCAACTTGAGCACATTCTTGCGATGGATTTACTCATTGTAAGCCCAGGTGTCGATTTACGAACACCGGCTTTGCAGTTAGCTATTGATGCTGCCATTCCAGTCATTGGTGATATGGATTTATTTGCACGTCATGCGAATAAGCCAGTGCTTGGTATTACCGGTTCAAACGGTAAGTCGACGGTAACGCGCCTAGTTACAGACTTATTGACTGCGGCCGGTAAGAAGGTCGCTATGGGTGGCAATATCGGTGTGCCGGTGCTGGATCTGGTCGGGCAACCGGCCGATGTATTTGTGCTGGAACTCTCGAGCTTTCAGCTTGAGCTGATGCACGATTTGCATTTACGCGGCGGCACCATTTTGAACATTAGTGACGACCATATGGACCGT
>NCJS01000011.1 GCA_002279005.1 Idiomarina sp. 34-48-12
TGACGCCGACCAAACCAAGTCAGACACAGTCAGTTGCGGGTGGTCACGATGCGGCAACGCACTTTGCGCTTGCTCATAGGCAAATAGCGCATCCATGTCGGCATTCAACTCACTTGGGGTGAAGTTGAGAGTCAGTGGAAAGTCAGAGATCACGCAAATATTGGTACAGCTGGCTAAGGTCAGTAGCCCTTCTAAGCGAACGGGCTGCTGCCAATCTTCCACGCTAATTTGCAACGGAAAATTGATATCGCCTTGGTAACCAACCGTTTCAATGCTCTGCACGTCAAAGCGCTCAGGCACTGGCAAGCGCCATGAAATATCGGTGATATTAGTAGAATCAGCTTGCCATGCAAGCTGCGGCGGTACACCGCCTTCACCGGGCGTTCGCCAATAGGTTTTCCAATTATCAGCAAGCTTGACCTGCAACAAGGCTGAAACTTGCCGCTGTTCAGGGTCAGTTTTCCCCGGTACCAGCATGCGTACCTGAACCGGTGGGTGCTCTTCGAGTTGAATCCAGTCGGTCGCAACTTGTGCTTGGCTGCTAGCACTTAGCAACCACAGCAGCATCGCAGCCAACCAGATTTTTGAAATGTTTTTCATAAAGTTATCTCATGTATTCATTAATACTTATCGCACATATCAACTATGTGCACACAGAGTTAATTGGCGTCTGTGTTATTCATTAAATACACAAAATAGAAGGTGGGGGCGACGTCGCCGATAGCTGGGCGGCGCCTGCGCATAACCAACAAAAAAGTGGCGGATAATAATTAGTAAAGTGATGCCGACAAACAACGATACGGCGGCGCCACCATCTAAAATATTCAAGTGCGCTTGCTGCAATAACTGCGACGAACTATCGCATTCTGCCACCACCACCGTGTTATCGATATCACCAGCACTAGTGATGCTTGCTTGGTTATGATGCTGCGATTGCGGACAGCTTGCTGCTATCCAACTACTTTGTTGGCCCCAACACAAAAACAGTACGCAAAATACCGCCATTAAGGCGGCATAAGCACGGTTTTTGTCAGCACCAAATCTCAACATAACCCTCGTTACTAATATCTAATATCTAAGAGCTAATATCGCTCTTGCTTTTTAACTGGCGCCCATGCCGCCGTCGACGCGATATTGGCAACCCGTAATAAAACTACTGTCATCAGACGCCAAAAACAACACTAAGTTCGCAACGTCCATCGGCTCACCATAATGCTGCATTGGAATACTTTGTTCAAATTGACTTTGCACTTCTTTAGCGTGCCCTGGATTCATGTTGTCTTCAATCGCACGCATCATGCGCGTATGAATCGGCGATGGATAAACCGAGTTCACACGTACACCCGCCGGTGCGGCTTCGATTGCCGCCGACTTAGTTAAGCCAACAACGGCATGCTTTGACGCCACGTAAGGACTGAGGTTGCCAAAGCCATCCAGACCAGCAACCGACGACATGTTGATAATACTGCCTGACTTGGCTTTCAGCATGTGCGGTAAAGCGTATTTCATACCGAGAAAGACGCCGCGGACATTGACGGCCATCACCCGATCAAAGTGCTCGGTGGTTTGTTCATGAACGGTAGCAAGGCCGATGCCAGCCGCACCGCCGGTAATAATGGCAACTTTATCTTCAAGACGGGGCATCGCACACCTCCTGTTATATTGGTGCATGTGCGATCAACTATAGATTAAATTTCACCCACCTTTGTGATCATTGCGAAGTTTTTTGACGTTAATCTGGTATTACCAAAATAATGCGATAACACCAAGAATAATAAACACCGCTGAGGCGATATAACGCGCCAAGTCCAGCGGCAATTTTTGCATCAATTTCCCGCCTAATAATACCACTGGCACATTCGCTATCATCATGCCGAGCGTAGTACCTAAAGTTACCGCGACAACACTGGTGTACTGAGCGCCAAGCACAATGGTGGCCACCTGTGTTTTATCACCAATTTCGGCAATAAAGAACAACACGGTGGTAGCAATGAAAGCACCATATTTGCGCACTTCATTATGCTCGTCGTTATCAGGTTTATCAGGAATCAGCACCCACAAGCCCACTGCAATGAAGCAGGCCGCAACAATATAAGTCGCCATATCCTCCGGTAGCACACCCACAATCCAACTACCGAACCATGCTGAGACAAAGTGGTTCAGTACCGTGGCCACAAAAATACCCGCAATAATCGACCATTTATGACGGTACCGCGCCGCTAAAAACAAGCTTAATAACTGCGTTTTATCGCCGATTTCAGCGAGGGCAACGGTGAGGGTTGAAGTAAGAAATGCGTCCAAAATATGCTCCTTGTGGGTCGGCGCGCATTTTATCGATCTTTTTCAAGATACACAAAAACTAGTTCGATCTACCCCTTGAGAGGGATCTCGAGGGTACTCCTTCAGCGCAAGGTTAATTCGCAACCAGACTGCGTATACTGCATGCATTGATAATTGATTTTGATCTGCATCAGGAAAACGTTATGGCGAATATGACTTCACACATTCATTGTCAAAATTGCAGCATGGCAGCGCTATGTTTGCCATATCAACTCGACCAAGAAGGTATGGCACGCCTTGATACGATTATTCAGCGCCACAAGCCGTTACATAAACGTGACGTGTTGGTTAATGCTGGTGCGCCGCTGAAGTTTTTATACGCGGTCCGTAGCGGTTCACTCAAGTCATACACCATTGATGACAATGGCGTTGAGCAAATTATTGATTTTCACTTGCCAGGGGATTTGATTGGCTTTGATGCCCTTGCCAACAGCGAGCATCGCAGCTACACCCAAGCACTTGAAACCAGCATGTTGTGCGAAATTCCGGTGAGCTCATTGGATGACCTTGCCGAACAAATGCCAGGTTTACGTCGTCAAATGTGGCGCCTGATGAGCGGTGAAATTTTTACCAGCAAGCAGTTACTCGGCACACTCAATAACCGCTCAGCACAACAGCGTTTAGCTCACTTTCTCGTGACCCTTGCTGACCGCTTCAAAGAGCGCGGCTTGTCGAGCCGTTCATTCCGACTCACTATGACCCGTGCTGACATCGGCAATTACCTCGGCTTATCGGTTGAAACCATCAGTCGCATTCTGTCTGCATTGCAGTTAGAAGGGGTGCTTGATGTGCAAAACAAACTGGTCAACGTGATTGAACCAACCCGCTTGCGCGAGTTGGCTCAGTAAGCCTTTCAGCCTATTGGCAACCGCCACAGCAGTGGCCGTTGCCATGGTGGCCTTTTCCAGCTTCTTCAGCTTTCTTAAACAGCACGCTATTTTCAATGGCAATGTGTTGATGTAGGTCGCTAATAAATTCATTAATGCCTTCATACAACATGATCCAGCTGCCACATGCGCCACGTGGTGCATTGCATTGATTAGTTAACTCAAGCAGTTGGGCAATCATTTGCTCATGTTGGTCATGCTCTTCTTCCATCACGGCAATTGGCCCTTGTGGATAAATACCACCGGCAAGCATTGGGAACAAAATTTGCTCTTCTTTCATCATGTGGCTTTCGAGCTCTTGATACATGGCTTGTAGATGTTCTGCCAAACCGGCTGGGCATTCATTGTGATCGTTGTGAACATCTTCAATTTTGCGCGCCAAATTAATCAACTCTGGCAATTGGGCACGGTGCTTTTCATGAAAGTGCTCCACCATAAATTCCGTCAGTGCTTTCTTTGGCATGGCTTGGTATACGGCAAGTGCTTCAGTGTGAACGGTTTGGGTAGTCATAAAGCTTCTCCTAGCTAATATTTAATCGCTGCAAGCAGCGTAATTGAGCGTATTTACCCCTTAACTAGTGCAATTTCGATGCCAAAACTACCTACTTTGATTTATATCGAGTTTTTTTCAGCAATGGTAAATTAAACCCAATGAAATTCGGGTCATTCAGGCCTAAAAGGGTTATTTTTACCATGCATGATGTCTCTTTACTTGAAACGCTAATTGCCGATTTAGTGACTGATTTACCAGCGGTCATTCGCTTGGAAAAAGTCGTAAAAACACTGCGCACACATTTTCATTGTGGTGCCGTGGTGATACTCAAACACGACCAAGATATGTTGCGTCCCATTGCCAGCATCGGATTGGCCCGTGAAGCGCTGGGTCGTCGCTTTTTGGTGCAACAACATCCTCGTCTTGAACGCATCTTAAGTAGTCGCGAAACGGTTCGGTTTGAACCCGATAGCAGTTTGCCTGATCCATACGATGGATTAATTGAAGACAGTCCAGATGGCCACCTTGCCGTGCATGATTGCATGGGTATTAGTTTGTATATTGAAGGTAAGTGCTGGGGCGTGCTGACACTGGATGCGCTAACACCCGGCACCTTTGATAACAGCACCATGCAAGCCTTACAACGCGCCAGCTTACTGGTGGAAGCCGCCATTCGAATGGGCTTAATTGAGCAAAACATCCGAGCGCTACGTAATAATCGCCGCGACAGTGAATACTCACTTACTAGCAATGGTACCGACAGCCAGGAAATAATCGGCCGCAGTGCGGCGTTAATGACGGTACTGCAAGAATTAGAAGTGGTTGCTGGCTCTGATTTGCCGGTATTGCTGCTCGGCGAAACCGGTGTCGGTAAAGAGTTATTTGCCCGTCAACTGCATCGTTTATCGCCTCGTAACCATAAACCTATGGTTTACGTAAACTGCGCGGCGCTGCCAGAAACGTTAGCGGAGAGCGAGCTATTTGGCCACACCCGCGGCGCCTATTCTGGAGCAACCGGCGAGCGCGCTGGGCGCTTTGACAGTGCCGATGGCGGCACCATTTTCTTAGACGAAGTTGGTGAACTGCCATTGGCTATTCAAGCCAAGTTATTGCGGGTGTTACAGAATGGCGAAATTCAGCGTCTTGGTAGTGATAGTTCACACAAGGTCAATGTTCGAATTGTGGCTGCGACCAACCGTGATTTAAAGCAGCAAATTAAGTCTGGCGACTTCCGTGCCGATTTATACCATCGTTTATCGGTGTATCCTCTACCCATACCACCCTTGCGCGATCGCCAAGATGATATTTCGGTGTTGGCAGGGCATTTCCTCGAGCTCAACCGCGCGCGACTAGGCGTTCGTGCGCTACGTTTGTCGCCAGCCGCAGAGCAGGCTTTACAACGCTATGATTGGCCCGGCAACGTGCGCGAATTGGAGCATACTATTAGTCGTGCCGCTATTAAAGCATTAAGCTTAGGTGCGCGACGTGATGATATCGTCAGCATTGATGCGGAGCTACTCGACTTACCAACCGCAGTGGTTCAGGCAATAGGCGCACATGACCTGCCACTGCCAAAAACCAATGGCACATTAGATGCCGGTTCGCTGAATTTAAAAAATGCGGTACAAACCGTTCAGCGTGAACTGATTCAGCAAGCGCTTGAACATACCGACTATAAATGGACGCAAGCTGCTCGTATACTAGACCTTGATCCGAGCAACTTACACAAGCTAGCCAGCCGCTTAGGGCTGAAATAAGCTCAGTTCTCGGCAAGAGATTCAGAACCATCACAGGGTCGGTATTTTATGAGGGTCATACTGCGCATTCTGCTGTGGCGCACCATTGCCATTCTAGCGCTGCTGTTAGGGGTAATCGGGCTATTGCTACCGATTATGCCAACTGTACCGTTTTTGCTTGTTGCTGCATGGGCTGGCGGTAAAGGGTGGCCGGTGCTCGAGCAAAAATTACTGGCGCACCCGAAATATGGTCCGCAAATTATTGCGTGGCGGAAATATGGCGTGGTGAAGCGTCAGCCGAAAGTCATTGCCAGCGTCATGATGGGCGGCAGTGCGATTATGCTAGGCTTCAGTCCGGCACCCTTTGCGTTAAAATTCGCGATTATCGGTATCATGGCAACGGTTGCGGTGTGGCTCTGGCTTCGTCCTGAAGCCGAACCAACCACCGCAACGGATTCAGATTAGCCTGGACGTCCGTCTGGGCGTGGTGTTGTCAGAATCGGTAAATACACCACCACGTACATGGCATAAGCGATAATCCATGCCGCTGCCGCAAAGACTAACCACGACATCGCCAAATCAGGCACCAACCAAGTTAACACCACGCGCGACAACGCTGCTGAAATCACCAATAAAAATGCCAAAGACATAATCGGCTTAGGTTGTAATGGACGACCGCTGTGGCCGAGTGAAACCCGCGCAATCATCGCTATAATCATGTTCCCCATAGCGCCGGCGGTGAGTGCATGCAACGCGATTGAATTGGTGATACTGCTAACGCCCAACTCACGTAAAGCAAACAACGCAAGGCCAACAGGAATAAACCAATAAGCAACGTGCAACGACCATAGCAACGGCACGCGTAGGGTTATCCAAATGCGCCAGCGGAAACAACGAATACCTAAGGCAACGGCACTAATGCCGTATAGAGCAGCCATCACACCGTCAGGTAATTGCGCGCTAAACAAGGTGATGTTGAGGATAAAAATAAGCCACAGGCTGCCAAGACCAATGCGATCTAACCATTCAATCGGTTGTGCTTTTTGCGTCATGGTGCCGTTGGCGGTAAACATCGGTAGCACGCGCCCACCAACAATAGCCATCAATAAGGTGACCAGCCAAACAGCATTTTGACTACCTAACTGCTGTAGGTCGAACCGGTCGCTCACTAAACCGTAGTGCATGAGCGCATTACAAAATGTGAGTAAGAACAACACCGGTACAAAGAACAAGTTACGTTGTTGCTTCACTTGAATCAGCGGCACCGCGAGTAAAACCGCAGCTAATGGCAGGAACAACAAGTCGACTGCTGCAACTAGCCAAACCGGTAAACCGGCACCAAACATCATCAGCAAACGACCCAGCAACCAAACCGTGGTCAAAATACCAAGTGCCCGACCATGCGTTGCGCGTAGTCCAGTCCAGTTTTGCACTGCGGTAAGCAAGAAGCCCACGACAATGGCGGCGACAAAACCAAAAATCATTTCATGGGCATGCCAAAACATCACTTGCCCGTAAACTGGTAATGAGATTTTCCCGCCAAGTACCAGTATCCACAGCAACATGGCAATGGCACTGAAACTAGCTCCCAATAGAAACATGGGGCGAAATGCTTGGCGCAATAATGGCCACATTTTTTGTTCTACCTGTAAATCAGTAATTTGTAACATGAGCTCTCCCTATTTGTTTAAGCTTAAGCGAGCTTTAATCGAGCTGTTGTACAAGGCCGGCAAGGGCTAACCAATAGCCGTTGCTATCATTTTTATCCAACTTCTGCGGCGCACTGCCTGCCACGTTGGCACGAAACTTCTCAAGCCAGTCAAAAGTACCTACCAACTGCGGGCTTAACCGCACCACATCCACTAACCCGTTCATGTTCGGCAGTTGGTTGACCAAGTTGTAGCGGCTACCCGACTGCGTTTGAATACCGTTCAGTACAAATACTTGCTGGCCTTCTTGACTGCTAACCGGACGCCCTTCTGGATAATTAATGCAAACCAGTTCGCACTGATCTTTCGGGCGGTTCTCAGAGCGCGCGGTAAAACAACGCCCTGACCAAGCCAGTGGCATATGTCCTAACGCGAACACTTCCACTTCGAAGCAATCGCGCACATCGTGCACCATGGGTTGTTGTAGTAACTTCGCCAGCCACTCGCGCGACAATTCAACCGGCATCACCCAACGGCTCATGCCTAAGCTCATGAGTTTCCGTAATGTATGTTGGTTGTAGCAGTTAATCGCCGCACCCGCAACAAAGGGTACTTTGTGTTCTTGCAGGTAAGGAATGGCACCAACATCGTTGGCCTCTACTAAAAACTCACCGTTGTCGCAGTACTTACGCAGTTCGCGTAACTCTGATGGTGCCTCCAGCAACGTCATGGTTGATAAACAGACTTGTTTACCAGCCTCTCGTAACATATGGGCAATGGCCATGTAATCATCAAATTTCAGTTCACGTCGTTTGCTGCAAACGGTTTCACCTAAATAGACAATATCCACAGACGAGTCGGCGGCCTGTTGATAAAAGTTCTCGACCACTTGTTTGGGCCAAAAATACTGAATTGCTCCGAGTGAAAATTTCATAATCACTTCCATTTCCGGTGGTAGGCACCGAGGGTGGTTTGACTGCCCTCAGAAAGTCCTGCCAAAACATGATCCCACTGTTCCTGCACGGCAAATTGTTCTGGGTTTGCCATCACCGCATCAATAGCTTGCCGCCAAACTTGGGTTATTTGCGCAACATAAGCAGGGCTACGTTGACGCCCTTCAATTTTCAGCGATGCAATGCCTTCTTTGTACAACTCAGGCAACAAGCTCAGTGTGTTCAAGCTAGTCGGCTCTTCCAGTGCATGGTAAGTGTCATCACCGACTTTGAATCGGCCTTTGCATAGGGTCGGATAGCCTGCCGTTTCATCTGGTGCAAAGCGGTCAATGAGAATGTTGTTGAGGCGTGACTCTAAGGTACCGTCGTCTGCTTCATCCCAACGCACATACTTGGCGGGCGAACATGCACCGGCAGTGTTCGGCGACTCGCCGGTCATGTATGAGCTCAAATAACAGCGCCCTTCGGCCATAATGCACAAGCTACCGAAGGCAAAGACTTCCAGTTTAATATCGGTCGTTCGCGCAATGGCTCGTACTTGATTCATGGAAAGCACGCGCGGTAAAACCACACGACTTACACCAAACTGTTTATAAAACTCAATCGCAGCAGCATTGGTTGCTGATGCTTGCACCGATAAGTGCAGTTCCACTTTCGGATAGCGGTCAGCGGCATAGGCCAATACCGCCATATCAGCGAGTATCAGCACATCGGCGCCAGCTTTGACTGCCATATCGACAGCACGACGCCAGTTTTCAAAGGTATCCGCATGGGCAAACGTATTAATCGCGACGTGAAGCTTCTTGCCATGTTGGTGCACATAACGAGCCGCCTCGGTAAGCCCAGCCTGATCAAGATTTAACCCCGCAAAATGACGTGCGTTGGTTTCATCTTTAAGACCGACATAGACCGCATCGGCGCCGTGCTCAATAGCGGCTTTTAACGCTGGCATACTGCCAGCAGGACACAGAAGTTCCATAATTATTGATCCCGTCGATAAACATGCATTCGTAATGAGTATTATAATCCGCTGAAAATTTTACGGGACATTAATGGACGGCAACTTATGGTTATCCCAAAAGTAGTAGATCACTGGCAGCAGCTTATAAAAGGTTTAAATACGGCCTTGCATATTGTGCCAAAACCCTTGTCAGAGCAGGTATTAGGGGCTATGTTGAACCATGTGTTAAAACCAGAGTTACAACAGCAAAAACTCCAGTTTTTAGTCAACCAATGGGTACAAATTGAGGTTCCCGATCTCAGCTTAGTGTTCTATGTCACTGCCGTTGCAAACCCGCATGCTATGCGCCTGAGAGTGTCAGTGAAACCACAACAAGCTGCGGTAACCATGCGCGGAAATAGCGCCTCGTTGGTGTTGCTGATGAGTGGTCAAGTCGACCCAGACACCCTGTTCTTCCGGCGTAAACTGTTGATCAAGGGCGACACCGAATTGGGTTTATCGGTGAAGAACTTGCTGGATACCATTGAACTTGAGGGGCGCCTGCCTGGCACTCTCTATCGAGCCACTCAAGAGACCGCAAACCTCATTCTGGCAAAGCCCGAGCTACGTTAATTGCTGCGTATGTTCGGGTCGCTTATACCCCTTCAGGTGTATCAAATTTTTGATCCGCATCATATAAACTGCGCTCAGTTATTCATCAGTAAGGGGTTTCCCCACGGGGTGTTCGCATGACCAATCACGCAAACCAAATTGTTTGGAGCCAAGAGCTCATCGATAAATACAACATCAATGGACCACGCTATACGTCTTATCCGACCGCATTAGCGCTGCACAATCAGTTTCCATTGAGCTCGATGGTGCGCACACTGGCTAACGCCCCAAAAGAGTTGAGCCTATACATTCATTTACCGTTCTGTATTAAGCTTTGCTACTACTGCGGTTGTAATAAAGTCATTACCCGTCATCAGCATAAAGCCGACATTTATTTGGATTACTTGGCCAAAGAAATGGCGATGTATAAAGCCTTGTTGGGTGATCGTAAATTTGAATCGGTGCATATGGGCGGCGGTACCCCAACGTTCTTGAGCGAAACGCAATTGTCGCGCTTGATGGACTTGCTACATGAGCATTTCAGTTTTACCGACAACGCAGAGTGGTCCATCGAAATTGACCCGCGTAGCTGCAGCGACGACAAGCTACGTCACTTGCGTCAACTCGGCTTCGATCGCGTCAGCTATGGCGTACAAGATTTTGATACCAAGGTTCAAATTGCCATCAACCGCGTGCAAGACACCGATATGATCAAACACCAAGTGGCACTGAGCAAAGAGCTTGGTTTTCGCTCGATTAATCTCGATTTAATCTATGGCTTGCCGTATCAGCGTCCTGAAACTTTCGCGGCATCCATTGACCAAGTGATTGAGCTGAACCCTGACCGCGTGTCATTGTTTAGCTATGCTCACTTACCATCGCGCTTTGCGGGCCAACGGAAAATTGACGAGTCGAGTTTGCCAACTGCACCAATTAAACTGGAATTACTGCAGTTGGGTATTACGAAGTTCACCGAGGCTGGCTATCAGTTCATTGGCATGGATCACTTCGCTAAAACCGACGATACCTTGGCACAGGCGCAGCAACGTGGCGAACTACAACGTAACTTCCAGGGCTACACCACGTCAGGACAAGACGCGCTGCTGGGTATTGGGGCGTCATCAATTAGCCAAATTGATGGGGTGTTATGGCAGAACGTCAAAGAGCTACCGTCGTATTACAAAGCCATTGATAGCGGCACCTTACCGATTGTGAAAGGCTTTGAATTGAACGACGATGACCGCTTGCGTGCGGCATTGATTTCACAAGTGATTTGCCACTTTGATCTCGACATTGAAGCATTCGCAAAAGAATGGAATATCGACGATTTTTGGTCTTATTTCGCCGATGCGAAGCGAAAATTAGCACCGTTCGTAGAAGATAACTTGGTCGAATTAAACGACCATCGCTTAACGGTGACTCCATTAGGCCGTTTGTGGGTGCGTAGTATCTGTGCCTGTTTTGATGCTTACTTGGATGATGCAGCGACAGCGCCACGTTACTCCAAGGTGGTGTAACGCAGCGCTTATTTAGTCGCTTAGTTGAAGCAGGCTTAACTGGCCTGCTTCAGTGCGTTCGCTTGCGCTCGAGCACCAGCAATACTAGTGTCGTGCTGTTTACGATGGTAGTGACGCGCTTGATGTTCTTTGCGACGACCTGAACTGAATGCCGACACCCGTTTCAAGTAGCCAATCACACGCGTCCCGTAATCCACGTCTTCTGAACCACACGATGAACACTCACACAACGTGCGTTTATCGATGTGCTCGCAGTCATTACAGATGGTGATTTTCACGTTGATACAGAAGTAGTTACAGCCTGTGGTTGCGGCGATATTTAACATCGATAAATAGCCATCTTCATTAAGCTTCTCATCAAGATTTAAATGTAACGCCGAGCCACCATCCAAAAATTCAATCAACTCATTACCGTGCATGATGAATTTATCCAATGAGTTGGTTTGCTCATCTTCAACCACATAGAAATACGAGTTGTAGCAATCGCGTGGTACAAAGTAGCCATCTTCACGGTCCCATTTCGCATTTTTCACGCCAAGGTTTTCCGCTGGCACAAACTCGGTATTGAACATATAACCGTATTCTTGCTTCGCCCGTTTGTTGGCATCGTAAATGACTTTCAAATGACGTTGCACAAACTCAATGTAGTCGCGATTGTTACTCGCTACCAAGCCTTGTGACTCCGCGGCTTCAACCATGCCGTTGATACCAATGGTTAAGAACTGCTTATCCAGGGAAATGAAACCGGCATCGTAGACTGTCAACAAACCTGCTTCTTTGTATTCTTCCATGATGCGACGATAAGCCACCTGATATTTATGTATCTTCTCAATTTCGGTGTTCAAATCACGACCGTCTTGCACCAAACGGTTCATATTGATGGTGATCACGTTGATAGAACCGGTTGCCACACCGCCAGCACCTAAGGTGTAACTAAAGGTATTGTCGGCAATTTCGCTACGCAAGCGACAGCATGAGGCGAGCGAATCTGCATTGGGTGATAAGTACACAAAGAACGAGTTACCGTCAGCAAGCTCATGCGCAATGTGGCGTGCAAACTGCTGGTCTTTGCACTGGCCTTCTTCAGTAAGCATGGCCACAGTGACCACTGGGAAGGTTAAGATGGTTTTCTTGCGCTCTTCGTTAAACCAATGCAAGAAGAAATCTTGTAGTTTGCTCACGGATTCCCAACTGCTCTTGCTGAAGTCAGGGAATACAAAGTCACCAAACATACTGTCAAAGTAGTGTTGGTCGTAGATTGAAATATTCCAAAATACACTTTGGTAACCGCGTGCGGCAGCTGGCTGATTCAATGCGTAAACCACATGCTGCAGGTGATTTTCAATTTCATGGCGATGCGTTTCAAGGTAGTTATCACCATAATCACGACGGGCAAAATGGTCGAAATAAGCTAAGAACTCGACGGTAGCTACGGCGCCAGCAAACTGCGAACTGACCGCAAAAACAAAGTTTACAAAGGTACCGCAGAAGCTTTCGAGATGTTTCGGTGCTTTTGACTCACCGCCGAGTTTCGTCAAGCCATCACGCAAAAACGGATACATGGTGACCGACACACAATAAGGCTTCAAACTGGTTTCGTCGTGCACGTAAATCTCGTGATCTTCAATTTGACGGATATACTCTTGAGCCAAATCATCACCAAACAGTTCACCTATTTTAGTACTGACTTGTTTGCGGTTTACTTGCACAAAAAAGTCTTTCATCAATTCCGCTTCAAGGGTCGCAATATTCTTCTGGGTAACGTTGGCATTCGCATCCATTTTCGAACCATCAGCAGCATTTTGTGCAGATAAGTACTGCTTGATGAAATCCATTTTCGCGTCAACTTGTTCAGGGTGTAAGCGCAGCATTGTTCATCTCCATTTATTTATTATTTATAACCGGCTACGTCGTTATAAACCGGCAATTCAGTAGTTGCTGATTGCGTAAGTCGTAAAACTTCTGATTGGTGGTGGGGCTATCTAGGCCACCAAGCTCCGCAATCCATGGCCCCGTTTTGAGGTATGTCAATTGTTGTTTAATTGCTAGCGACACATCGTCATAACCGGTGTATAAACAAGTTTCGAGACCGGCGTCGCGGCTCATTTTCAGCAACTCAATGAGTGCATCGGGTTGCCACTCGCCGCCGAGAAACAAAACACAGGTAATCAGGTTGCGATACTGTGCCAAACGCGTCGCGAAGTAGTCGGTAGTTAGCGCCTCACCACTACCCACTGGCCAACTATCGACGCTGTGGCACCCTTTGCATCCCACTGGACAGCCGGTGATGGTATAGGCAAGGGAAACCTCTCCAGGAACCTCCTGAAATACCACCTGTTCAGCACTGTATCGCAACATGAAATACCTATATATTGTGTATGGTTATTTATAAATCACTATATATTGTGCTTCAGCATAGTCTCGACACACAAAGCTGCTTTGATCTAGATCAATAAAACTACCTCCAATGGGTATACCCCAAACAAACCTTTGCTTTACCCCTTTAGCTCAATTTCTTATGGACTAGGGCTCTGCCATTCTATACGCGGGTAATTTCTACCGAGGCGGTTCAAATGACCGCTGCCGAATTGGGTTGATTTAACCCAGTTAAATTAAATAACCGTGCTTTTTCAGTGAGATAAAACTTGGCACGGGGCTTGCTAGACAATCGACGTGTGCGCAACCCATGTCGTAACACAGCGCAAACGTGATTAAAGGGAGAATCAACAATGCAACAACATCAACAGCCGGAGGTGCCAAATGGCCGGTTATAAAAAATTATGGTGGATACTAATTGCCATTTTGGCGATTACTTTTGGTGTCCTCGGTTATTTCGGTAAAGAAGTTTACCGTGTCGCTCCGCCTATTCCTGATCAAGTAGTGACCGAATCGGGTCAAGTACTAATGACGGAAGAGACGATTCTTGATGGCCAAACTGCATGGCAATCAGTTGGTGGTATGCAACTTGGCTCAATTTGGGGTCACGGTGCGTATCAAGCACCAGACTGGACTGCAGATTGGTTACACCGCGAGTTGTTAGCATGGTTAGAAATTACCGCGCAAAACACCTACGGCCAAAGCTACGAAAGCTTAACTGAAGCACAGCAAAACGCGCTGCAATTCGAGTTAAAACAAGAATATCGTAACCCTCAGTACGACGCTGCAACCGATACGTTAACGGTTGATGCCGTTCGTGCTGAAGCGATTGCACAAACTGCTGAGTACTACAGCCGTTTATTCAGCGATGACTTGTCACTGCGTAGCACCCGCGAAAGCTATGCAATGAAAGAGAACACCTTACCAAGCGCAGAACGCCGCGAAGTAATGACTCAGTTCTTCTTCTGGACTGCTTGGGCTGCCGCTACTGAGCGTCCTGATAGCGACGTGACTTATACCAACAACTGGCCACACGAGCCGTTAATTGATAACAAACCAAGTGCTGAAAATATCATTTGGTCATTGGTATCAATTATCTTGTTGATTGCTGGTGTTGGTGGTTTGATTTGGGCGTGGGCATTCTTACGTGATCATGACGAAGAAGAACCTGAAGCACCGAAAAAAGATCCAATTAGCTTGGTTAATTTAACCCCATCACAAAAAGCACTGGGTAAATACTTATTCTTAGTGATGGCATTGTTCATTGTGCAAATTTTCTTAGGTGGCTTCACTGCTCACTATACCGTTGAAGGCCAAGAGTTCTATGGCATCAACGTATCGCAGTGGTTCCCGTACTCATTGGTACGTACCTGGCACATTCAAGCCGCATTATTCTGGATTGCAACCGGCTTCTTGGCTGCAGGTTTGTTCCTAGCACCAATTATCAACGGTGGTAAAGATCCGAAATTCCAGAAACTGGGTGTCGACATCTTGTTCTGGGCACTGGTTGTGGTTGTGGCTGGCTCATTCATCGGTAACTACTTAGCTATCGCACAAATCATGCCTGAAAACCTGAGCTTCTGGTTAGGTCACCAAGGTTATGAATACGTCGACTTAGGTCGTCTATGGCAAATTGGTAAGTTCCTCGGTATCGTGTTCTGGTTAGGTTTAATGTTACGTGGCGTTGTTGGCGCATTCAAACAGCCTGGCGACAAGAACTTATTGGCGCTATTAACCGCATCTGTGGTCGCGATTGGCTTGTTCTACGGCGCTGGCTTCTTCTACGGCGAACGTACTCACATCTCAATCATGGAATACTGGCGCTGGTGGATTGTTCACCTGTGGGTAGAAGGCTTCTTCGAAGTATTCGCAACTGCAGCGTTAGCATTTATCTTCCACAGCATGGGCTTAGTATCACGTCGCATGGCAACTGCAGCTTCATTGGCTTCAGCATCATTGTTCATGTTAGGTGGCGTACCAGGTACTTTCCATCACTTGTACTTCTCAGGTACTACTACACCAATTATGGCTGTAGGCGCGACTTTCTCTGCGCTTGAAGTAGTGCCATTGGTTGTACTTGGCTATGAAGCGTGGGAAAACTGGAGCTTGCAGAAACGTGCTGACTGGATGCAACGCATCAAGTGGCCTCTCATGTGCTTCGTTGCAGTCGCATTCTGGAACTTCTTGGGTGCCGGCGTATTGGGCTTCATGATTAACCCACCAATTGCGCTGTATTACATTCAAGGCTTGAACACGACACCTACTCACGCTCACGCAGCATTGTTCGGGGTGTATGGTTTCTTAGCGATTGGTTTCGTACTACTTATCTTGCGCTACATTCGTCCGAACTTCGCGTTCAACGACAAGATCATGAAAACCGCTTTCTGGTGGATGAACATTGGTCTGTGCATGATGCTGTTCACTAGCTTGTTACCAATCGGCTTCATTCAGTTCTTCGCATCGGCATCTGAAGGCTTGTGGTACGCCCGTAGCGAAGAGTTCATGCAGCAGCCGTTGCTTGAGAGCTTGCGTTGGATTCGTACTGTAGGTGACGTGGTGTTTATCATCGGTGGTCTTGCGGTTGCTTATCAGGTTGTTATTGGCCTGTTCGGCAAGCAAGAAGCTGAAGTTGACGCTAAACCCGTCACTGTGAAGTAACAACTTGTGTTGTTGTCCGTGGTAACCCCACGGTGATGTTAGCCCGAGACCTCCCAACCGTCTCGGGCTTTTTTTTGCCCGCTATGCCAGCCTTCATGCCGAAATTCCGGTTTTCTTTTACAACGCCCTATTCGCACATTTATGGGTTTGGCGTTAAACTATACAGTCGCAAGCGCAAACCGCAACAACGTAGGTGTTATGAATAAATTTTCAATTGTTACACGCATTGGTATCGCTTTGAGCGCGATGGTGGGTTTGACCATCTTGACGCTTTTGGCTTCTTACTGGCTGTCTGAAAAAGCCGACCACGATGCGCTGGCCATCAACGTTGCGGGTTCACTGCGCTATCAAGCCTACCAGTACAGCTGGCATGTCATGCACTCGCCCGAAAAAGCCGCGACGGTTGCGCAAGCACTCAACGAAAGTTGGCATCACAGTGTCTTCAATCGCTTTCAGCACGAGCAAAGTGCGTTAACCGAATTATATCGTTCAACGCAGGCGAATTGGCTGGCGTTTCAGCAACGCGTCGAGAGCGGTGAGATTCCTGCGAACCGCTTAATGAATGAAATTGAACCACAAATTGACCAAATTAATGCCTTTGTCACGGCCATTCAGCAAGATGCTGAAACTCGTATTCGCTCGATTCGTTCCATTCAGGTACTGAGCCTATTTACCAGTATCGGTTTAGCGTTCGTTATTTTTTATTGGTTACGTACCCGAGTTCGCTATCCATTAGAGGTTCTTACACAAGCGGCGCGTCGCATTGGTCAAGGCGATTTCACTGCGCGTGTTAAACACCCGATGCGCGATGAACTCGGCGTATTGGCGGGTACTTTAAATAAAATGAATGAAGCCATTGGCTTTATGTATGGCAACCTTGAAAAGCGCGTCGACGAGCAAACCCAAGCCATCCAAAAATCAAATATTCGTCTACAATTTTTATACGACACAGCACGTATGATTATTGAACACTCGCCCGGTTATCACGATTTCACAGAGATTGTGAATGGCTTGAAGCGAGCATCCGAAGTAGATGACATCGAGCTATGCTTGATTACCGAGGCTGGCAATAAACCCTACCTGCAAGTACAGCCTATTGGCGCGCCATTTGATCCTTGTGAAGGCGTCGACTGTAGCCAATGTGTGAATGCCGGCGCAGGCGTTTCCATTCTAGATAATCAACGTATTTATCGCTTCGCCATTGAGCGTGAAGAGCACAGCTACGGCGTACTCGTTGCACGCTGTCCGTTATCCGATCAACTCAACGATTGGCAGCAACAATTAATTCAGTCAGTTGCCGATCAACTCGCGGTAGCGTTGAGTTTGAAACAAGAAGAGGAGCAAGTACGTCGCTTAGCACTTATTCAAGAGCGTACGGTGATTGCTCGTGAGTTACATGATTCGTTAGCACAAGCCCTGTCTTATTTGAAGATTCAGGTGACGCGTTTAAATAAAGCCATTGAAAAAGATAACCGCGAAGTGATTGAAGATGTCGCCGAAGAGCTAAAAGAAGGCTTGAATGCGGCGTATCGCCAGTTACGAGAATTGCTCACCACCTTCCGTTTAAAGGTAGACGGGGCTGGTTTATTGCATGCGTTGCAAACCACCATGAAACAGTTTGGTGAGCAATCAGATATTGCCTTCCGCTTAGACTACCAGTTAGAGAACACGCCGCTGGTACCACACGAAGAAATTCACTTGCTGCAGATTATTCGTGAGGCTTGTCAAAATACCATTCACCATAGCCAAGGCTCAGATGTGGTGGTGCGATTATCGCAAGATGAGCAGGAAAAAATTCACCTGAGCATTGAAGATAACGGTGTTGGCATTCCGGAGAACGCTGAGAAATTGAACCATTACGGCTTAGCGATTATGCAAGAACGTAGCCGTCATTTAGGTGCGAAGATTTCGATTCAACGTCGAGATGTGGGCGGTACTGGCGTGTACTTTGAATTTACCCCACAGTACATTTTGGAACGCCAGAGCGAGCCTTATCCAGCATAAATTTACGGGTTATAAAACTCACTGCGATTACGCAGGTACATCACACTGACCAACACCGCGCACAACAGATAGAAAGCAGCGAAAACAAATAGCGCTATGGCTGGTGTGGCGTGGGTACTATTGATGTACCAAAGCGCAGGAATATAAGCGGCGCCTGCCGTTGCGACTGCAGTTAGCCAGCGCAGCGTCAGTGGTAACTGTTCCAATGGCAGCACCACACTCACGCTGCGAAATATTGCACTGCTAGCAGCGCCAGTAGCAATGAAAATCACTAAAAACACCAACAAATACCCCAGAAACCACTGCTCTGGTAACGGGCTTTGACTCGCTTGATAGGTAATAAAGCCTGCCACAACGCAACTCAGTGTGAGTACCAGCGCGCACCATAAGGTAACTTTCGCTCCGCCAAATAAATCCGCTAGCCAGCCGCCAAATGGACGCGCTAACACGCCCAGTAGTGGACCAATCCACGCGTATGTCAACGCACTTGGCGCATAGGTTGCACTAAAGGTTTGTAGACTCAGCGGAAAAGTAATGGTGAAGCCGATAAATGATCCAAACGCCATGACATAAAAGAGCGTCATCAACCAGGTGTGTTTATTACGCAAAATCGCACGATAATGGGTGCGGTCGGTCAAACTTCCAAGCGGCGGTACTGAGTTTGCGGTTGATGGTCGTGCGACTTGCCACGTAATCGTCGCCAACACAATTGCCGCAACAATTAGCCAACCGATATTGGCTAAATAAAGCGGCGCACCGGGGGCAATAACCCCAACGATGTCGCCGCTTCCGTGCGCTGTAAACCAAGGTACAGCCCCAAGCAAATTGAGGCTCGAAAGAAATGGCAGTGCCGCCTGCGCAATGACAATACCAACGCCGGCAATACCCGCGTTCACCGCAAGCGTCCAACCTAATCCGGATTGATCGATTTTGTCGTTGCGCGTAAATGCAATAAATTGTGCGCCGCCGAAGCCGCATGCAGCAGCCAGCCATTGCAACGCGGTGTATGACAATGGCGGATTCATTAGCAGCCAGATCATGACGATGGCTGGTATCAATAACGCCGCGGTGCTCAGATAGATAAAGCGGGCTTGCATGGCGCGTTCACCCAACCAGAAAAACACAAAATGCCAAATTGTTGCGCTGAGTCCTGAAATGGCGAGCAGTCGGTACAATTGCGCGAAACTAAAGCCCGCGTCGACGGTGAACAGCTGCACCACTAACACACTGAGACTCATCCACAGCGTCATGCCAACAATCAAATTGATTGCTGTTGGCTTGTCGACAGTTGATGATGTGCGCGCAGTATTCACGGGCAGCTCCTAGTATGATTCATGCTATGAACTATGCGTGATTGAACGCAATACAACAATTCAGCGGGAGTGATAATTGGCAAGGCAGAAGAGGCAACTGAAACTACCCCCAAAGGGATAGTTTGCGCTAATCTGTACTTTGTGGCACAACATTGTGTAACAATACGTGCTTTAGAATACTGATGAAACGCAATAAAAAGCGACGCAAACAAGGAGCTTGTCATGTCGGACACCCCCGCTAGCATTATGCTTGTGGATGATCATCCACTGCTGCGCAAGGGTTTGAAACAGTTGATTTCTCTCGAGGATGGCCTTGAGGTTGTTGCGGAATGTAGCAACGGTGCAGATGCCTTGGTAAAAGCCGAAGAGCTTGACCCTGATCTGATCATTCTTGATTTAAACATGCAAGGCATGGATGGCCTCGAGACGCTAAAACGCATGCGTGATAATGGCGTGACATCGCGTATTGTCATGTTAACTGTGTCTGATGCGGATGAAGACGTGGTGACCGCCATTACCAATGGCGCCGACGGTTATTTGTTGAAAGACATGGACCCAGAACTATTGCTGGACCAAATTCAACGCGCTATTGAAGGCAAAATGGTCCTCAGTGAAGCGATTACTGAAGTGCTAGCCACCGCATTACGCCGTCCATCGGCACCAACCGCGAGTAAACTCGATGGCTTGACCAATCGTGAGCGCGAGATCTTGGAGCTGATTGCCAAGGGCATGAGTAATAAAGTCATTGCTCGTGAACTGGATATTTCTGATGGCACCGTGAAGGTGCACGTGAAACACCTACTGAAAAAGTTAGGTTTGCGCTCACGAGTAGAAGCTGCTGTGTGGATGGTGAACCAAGACCAGTAAGCTTATTGATGCACATCAATACGTTGCTTCATAAATCAGCCCACACTTGTGGGCTGATTTGGTTATGGAGCCTTGAATATGCAACTTGGTGCACTGCTTACCCAATCACTGCGCCACTGCGGAGTGAACGAGTTATTTGGTATTCCTGGTGATTTTATTCTGCCGCTGTTACAACAGTTACAAGATCAATCCGATGCCTTACCGTTTTATTATCTGACCCACGAGCCAGCCGCTGTCTACGCCGCAGATGCCGCTGCACGCAGTGCCAATCGACCAACCGCCGTTGCCTTAACCTATGGCGCCGGCGCACTGAACGGCGTCAACGCAGTCGCACAGGCCTACGAAGAATATGTGCCGTTAATTATTATTGCTGGCTACCCCAGTCAGAAAGAAGTGGCATCTGGTCTACAAATCCATCATCAAGCCAAAACGATTGATTCGCAACGCACTATCTTTACCGAAATTACCTGCGCCCAGGTTCGTTTAGATAATCCAGACACCGCCGCGAATGAACTTCAAGCTGCGTTGCAACAATGCCAGCGACAGTCTCGTCCCGTGTTGATTGAGATTCCTCGAGATGCCGTCGATTTTAACTTGAAGCCGGCGAAGGTGGTGTTGCATGAAACACTTCAAGCGGTTGATGAACTCGCTTACCAACGGCTGGTTGATGCCTTGGTTACAGCGCGACGCCCAGTAATTTTAAGTGGTGTGAACGTGCGCCGCAGCGGTGCCCAATTCGCACTAGAGCGACTTGCCGAGCAGTTCAATATTCCAATTGTGACTACCTTACTCGGACGCGCCAGCGTAAACCCCGAACACAGCTGTTATGGCGGCGTATTCTGCGGCGCACAAGACACTCGAGCTTGCCAGTTGATATATGATGCCGATCTTGTGTTAGCCATTGGTGTGGTTTACACCGATAGTAATTTCAGTGCGCATCAGGCGCTCATTCATGCCGAACACTTCCATCGAATCGACTTTCCGAAGCAACCGCTAAAGCTATTCTGTGCTCGTCTTGCCAGTGAGCCATTGCCACTATTTGATCTCCGGAATTTAACGCCGATACCGCAGCTAGAGACGACCAATTTTAGTGCCGATACGGTGGTGCGAGAAATTCATCAGCAACTGAGCCGCCAGCGTGCGATTGTGCCCATTATTAGTGATGTCGGTGACTGTTTATTTGCTTCCCTGCAAGCCACGCCGTCAGAATTTTTGGCACCCGCTTACTATGCCTCAATGGGCTATGCCGTGCCGGCGGCGCTTGGGGTTTATGTCACCAACCAACGTCGCCCGGTGGTATTAGTTGGCGATGGCGCATTCTTAATGACTGGTTTAGAGCTCGCTCACAGCTTGCGTTATGGCTGCCGCCCAATTGTGGTGCTGTTTAATAATCACAAATGGGACATGATCGCGGCATTTGCGCCAACACTTAAAGCAACCGCGCTACAACATTGGCAATTCCCCCAGCTGGCTGAATCAATGGGAATTCATAGTTTGCGTGCGCATGACCAACAAAGCTTCGCAGCTGCCTTTGCGCATGCTTGGGCTGACCCTGATCGCGCTCACCTGATTGATGTATGGCTACCAGAAAATAGTCGCACGGCGCGACTTCAGCAGTTCGCTCAAACCTTGACCGCGATCAACAAAACGGGCGCCAGCGAGGTATAAGCTACCCGGCCACAACCGCATGCAGTTTACACAAGGGTGTTATGTCATTACGTCAAACCGGACCAGAATTATTGAGCCCAGCCGGCAGCCTCAAAGCGATGCGCCTTGCATTTGCTTACGGTGCCGATGCTGTTTATGCCGGCCAACCTCGCTATAGCTTGCGCGTACGCAACAACGAATTTGATTTGCCCCGCCTTGAGCAAGGCATCAACGAAGCACACGCACTGGGCAAAAAGTTCTACGTGGTGGTGAATATTGCCCCGCACAATGCGAAGCTCGTTTCGTTCGTAGAAGACATGGCACCCGTGGTGGCATTGAAGCCTGATGCACTCATTGTGTCTGATCCCGGCATTGTCATGTTGCTGCGCCAGCATTACCCCGAACAAGCGCTGCATTTAAGTGTGCAGGCCAACACCGTGAACTGGGCGGCGGTGCAATTCTGGCAGCAGCAAGGCATTGAGCGGGTGATTTTGTCGCGCGAACTTGAGGTTCGTGAAATTGCGGACATTCGCGAAAAATGTCCGGATATGGAACTTGAAGTATTCGTGCACGGCGCATTGTGCATGGCCTACTCCGGTCGTTGCTTGTTGTCTGGCTACTTCAATAAACGCGATCCGAATCAAGGCGCGTGCACGAACTCTTGCCGCTGGCCGTATCAGGTGCATGATGCCGAAGAAGATGCAGTAGGTCAGTTTAATCCTATCGACACGCCGGTGCTGCTAACCGAGCCACAACGTCCTGGCGAATACATGCTGATGGACGAAGATCTGCATGGCACTTACATCATGAATTCCAAAGATCTGCGTGGCATAGAGCACGTTGAGGCGTTAACCCGCATGGGTGTGCACTCACTGAAAATTGAAGGGCGTACTAAATCACCGTATTACGTGGCACGCACCGCACAAGTATACCGCCAAGCGATTGATGATGCGGTGGCCGGCAAACCCTTTAACCGTGATTTATTGGCAGAACTCGAAGGTATGGCGAACCGAGGCTTTACCGAAGGCTTTTTACGCCGCCATGTACCCAGCGACACGCAAAACTACGACACTAGCCATAGTTTTGGCGAACAGCTGTTGGTCGGGGAAGTGCTATCAATTGAAGGCGCTGATGCTTATGTGGATGTCAAAAATGCCTTTGCTGTCGGCGATACCTTAATACTGATGAAACCATCAGGAAATGTAACCTTTACGCTTCAAGCGATGCGCGATGCACAACACGAGCCATTACCACGTGCAGCAGGAGCTGGCCGCCAGGTGTACGTGCAATTACCCATTGAGTTAACGGATGATGATGCGCACTTCAGCATGCTCATCAAGATTGGCGAACACAAACCGCAACAGACGATTCCAGTGGTGGAGGTGACCAATGCCTGTGGTGATTGATAGCGATTGCATTAACTGCGATATGTGCGTACCCGAGTGCCCGAATGACGCCATTGCGATGGGCAAAGCGCACTACGTGGTGGACGTGAACAAATGTACTGAATGCGAAGGCTTCTACGATGCCCCCGCTTGCATTCCGGTGTGCCCAATTGAATGCATGACGTTGATTCCAGACGCTTAAGCTTGCAAACAGGCGCTGAGGTGGTGCCGCCAAAATATATGGATACATTGATATCAAATTACCGTCCGCGCGACGACTCCAGCGTTTTGCCTCCGCAACAAATGCTTCTGTACCCGCCAACACAGCGCCCGCAATGCCGCCAATGTCTTTATACAAACTTACATAAACCGATTTTCATCGAAAAAAGCTATTAGGTTGGTCGTTTTTATTTACTTTGACTAAACTCATTAAGCGCGTAGGGTAAGGTCATTATCATAAAGTTTGATGATGCTAACGAATTGAAACGAGGAGTTTTTATGAGTGACAACGCAGGCAAATGCCCAGTCATGCACGGTGGTAACACCGCAACTGGCAAATCAAATATGGCTTGGTGGCCGAACGCTTTGAATTTAGACATTCTGCACCAGCACGACCGCAAGACCAACCCGCTCGATCCTGACTTCAAATATTCCGAAGCGTTGAAGCAACTCGACGTTGACGCCTTAAATAACGACTTAAAAGCCCTGATGACCGACAGCCAAGAATGGTGGCCGGCTGATTGGGGCCACTACGGTGGCTTGATGATTCGGATGGCGTGGCACGCAGCCGGGTCATATCGTATTGCTGATGGTCGCGGTGGCGGTGGAACCGGTAACCAACGTTTTGCACCATTAAACTCATGGCCGGATAACGTGAACCTCGACAAGGCACGTCGCTTGTTATGGCCGATCAAAAAGAAATACGGTAACAAAATTAGCTGGGCTGATTTAATTATCTTAGCCGGCACTATGGCCTATGAATCTATGGGCTTACCGTCTTACGGTTTCGCATTTGGTCGCGAAGATATCTGGCATCCAGAGAAAGACACCTATTGGGGTTCAGAAACTGAGTGGCTTGGTAAAACTCGGTACGAAAAAGACGACAGCAAAACGTTAGAAGATCCGCTAGCTGCAGTTCAAATGGGCTTGATTTATGTGAACCCTGAGGGTGTCGACGGTAATCCCGATCCGTTACGTACCGCACAAGACGTGCGCGAAACCTTCTTACGTATGGCCATGAACGATGAAGAAACTGTCGCGCTAACCGCTGGTGGTCACACCGTTGGTAAATGTCACGGTAACGGCAAAGCGGAGAATTTAGGGCCAGATCCGGAATCCGCTGATGTGAATGAGCAGGGCCTCGGTTGGAACAACACCAAAACCCGAGGTATTGGTCGCGATACCGTCACTAGTGGTATTGAGGGCGCGTGGACGACCAACCCAACCCAATGGGATAACGGTTATTTCTACTTACTGTTTACTTATGACTGGGAGCTGAAAAAGAGCCCAGCTGGTGCTTGGCAGTGGGAACCGATCAATATTAAAGAGGAAGACAAACCGGTTGATGTGGAAGATCCATCTATTCGCCGTAATCCGATTATGACGGATGCCGATATGGCCATGAAAATGGACCCAGAGTATCGCAAGATTTCTGAGCGCTTCTACAACGACCCAGAGTACTTTTCAAAAGTGTTTGCTCGTGCTTGGTACAAACTGACGCACCGCGATATGGGGCCTCTGGCTCGTTACTTAGGCCCAGATGTTCCGCAAGAAGAATTGATTTGGCAAGACCCGATACCTGCCGGTAGCAAAGACTATGACGTTGCGGCAGTAAAATCGAAAATTGCTGAAACGGGGCTATCGATTGCTGAACTTGCAGCAACTGCATGGGATAGCGCGCGCACATTCCGTGGCTCCGATCTTCGCGGTGGCGCCAACGGTGCACGCATTCGTTTAGCGCCGCAGAAAGACTGGGAAGGCAATGAGCCTGAGCGTCTCGCGAAAGTGTTGAGTAAGCTTGAACCAATAGCACAAGCAACCGGCGCCAGCATTGCTGATGTGATTGTGCTTGGCGGTAACTACGCAGTAGAACAAGCCGCGAAAAACGCCGGTTTCAACATTGAAGTGCCATTTACTCCGGGTCGTGGCGACGCCACGGACGAGCAAACCGATATTGAGTCATTTGAGCCGCTAGAGCCGATTCATGATGGCTTCCGCAACTGGTTGAAGAAGAACTACACTGTGCAACCGGAAGAGTTGTTGCTCGACCGCGCTCAGTTAATGGGGCTAACGGCTCCTGAAATGACGGTGCTTATGGGCGGCATGCGAGTACTTGGCACCAACTACGGTGACAGCAAGCATGGTGTATTTACCGACCGTGTTGGCAGCTTAACCAATGACTTCTTCGTGACGCTCACTGATATGCGTTACAAGTGGGAGCCAACTGGCCGTAATAGTTACGCGATTAAAGACCGTAAAACCGATGAAACCAAATACACCGCAACGCGCGTCGATTTAGTATTTGGCTCAAATTCGATATTGCGTTCATACGCCGAGCTCTATGCGCAAGACGATTCACAAGAAAAATTTGTGAATGACTTTGTTAAAGCATGGACCAAAGTGATGAATGCCGATCGATTTGATTTAAACTAATCCGTGACGCATGTTTGAAAAGCCTAGCTCCCCTTGAGCTAGGCTTTTTATTTTGTGCTAACATTTGTGCATACACATTATTATTTTCAAGAGACTTTAGTATGGACACACGCATTCAGTTTCGTGTTGACGAAGAAACTAAGCGCCTAGCCCAATTGCGCGCCGAAAGTCAGGGCCGTACATTAAGTGATGCATGTCGTGAATTAACCGAGAAGCTTGCGTTAGAACAACGCCTTGTTGATGAACAAGATCAGTGGCTTACCGAGCAAATACAGCTAGCGTTTGCAAAAGTTGATAGCGGCCAAGCACGCTTTTTCAGCCATGATGAGGCTTCCACACGCATGCGGGCATTCAAAAAACAACTCAAACAACAGGACTAACCATGATCTTCTGGGAAGCGGATGCCCTCAATGATCGTGAGAACTTATATAAATTTCTCTACGACTTTAACCCACTGGTAGCAGAGAAGGCAGATGAACTACTCGTAAGCCGTATCGAACTACTTTTTGAGTATCCTGAATTGGGCGTTAATCGACTCGGACTACCCGGTCGACTGTTGATTATTCCAGACATCTCTCTCGTCGTTTCTTACATTATTCGTGATGATCATCTTTTTATTTTGCGCGTGCTACATCAAAAACAAAATCGCCCCAACTTGTAATTGCTTCAAAATTTGACACAGATTGTTGAAGAAATTGTCGATCATGAACGAGGCAAATTTGAATCAATGCAGTCAGTTCATGACTTCGCGGCACAATTACTGGAAAAACATCTAATGCTTACATTAAATGACTTTTTCGTGGAAGCATCTGCCGAAAGTTAAGATTTAAAGTTCATGGCTACGTTGCTGGCATAAGCTGCGTAGCCATTCGAGTGCCGGCTGGCCAGTTTTCGATCGAGGATACGCAAGACCAATCGCCCGTTGTAGAGTTATTCCCTCGAGTGGCCGCAACACCACATCTTGACGGTCATGTAACACCTCAAAATCAGGTACCAACGCAACGCCTACTCCGGCAGAAACCAAGCCAAGCGCATATTCAATCGTATGAATGTCGGCACGAATATCTGGCTGAATTCCATTTCTTATCAACTCCGGATAAAACTGTGACCACGCATCGCACGGTGTGCGTTTGATCAGCGCCAACTCGTCGAAATCCTCCAGCTGTAAGCTCTGCTTGAGAGCTAACGGATGCCCCGCAGGTAATGCAATCAAGAAATGGTCAGTCCAAATGGGCAAAAACTGTTCACCGGCTTTGAGCATTTTCGGGGTAATAATGCGCGCGTCGGCATCATCTTCCGGTTCTACCAAATGCAACTCAAGCCCTTCAACACCAGCACTGAATTCACGTAACAGCTGACTCATGCGCTCCACCCCTAAAGCACGAATCAACCCCAATCGAAATTGCACCCGCTTCACGCTATGTCGAAACGACGCTTTGAGTGATTGCATTTGGCTGAGCAAACGCCCGGCATGACCATACAAGCGCTCGCCATCTTCGGTTGGCGTCACACCGCGCGATTGCCGCACAAAAAGCGTCGTTCCTAACTCATCTTCCAATTGCTGCAATGCCGCTGACAAGCTTGGCTGCGCGACATGACAGGCGCGCGCCGCAGCACTAATGCTGCCGTTTTCGTACACTGCTACGAAGTAATTTAGTTGTCGTAAGTCCATAGTTAAAAGCTATAGCTGGTTTAGTTTTTATATGATTTAACTTTACAACAAACAGGAGTAAAGTGAAGTAAAACAAGTGAGATATTAGCTATTAGATATTGGATATTA
>NCJS01000178.1 GCA_002279005.1 Idiomarina sp. 34-48-12
GTATGCGTCACCACGCGAGCATGACGGCGATTAAGCTGGCGAGGATCTGAAACACCGCATGAGTGAGCGATAATATTTACGCCATACTCTAAATATTTGTGGTAATTGGCGACGCGCACGCTCTTATCTGCGGGGTCAAGACCTCGTTGCAGGCTTTTATCGTGTGTTGTAATACCTGTTGGACACGTATTTTTGTTGCATTGCATGGCTTGAATACAGCCCAATGAAAACATAAAGCCTCGCGCAGAAACAACGAAGTCAGCACCAATGGCTATGGCCCACGCAACATCAGCTGGGGTTATCATTTTCCCCGAAGCAATCACTCGAATTCGATCTTTGAGTCCTGCTGCGGCGAGTTTATCGACGAGTATTGGTAAACTTTCAGACAATTTTAAACCAACGTAGTCCATCAGCGGCTGTGGTGCAGAACCAGTGCCACCGTCGGCGCTATCTAATGTGATAAAGTCAGGAGCCGAAGCCGCACCACGCGCTTTGATAGTCGCTACAAGCTCATCTATCCAATTCGGCTCACCCATCACAAATTTAATTCCCGTTGGCTTGCCGGTGATTGTGCGTACGCGATGAATAAAATCGAGTAGCTCATCATTATTACGAATTTCAGGGTGTCGATTTGGCGAAATCGAATCTTCGCCCTCAGGTATTCCACGTATTTCGGCAATTTCCGCATTCACTTTAATACCTGGAAGAATTCCACCTTTGCCCGGTTTGGCGCCCTGACTCAGCTTGATTTCAAACATTTTTACATGCTTATTGGCGGCAATATCTCGCAATTTACCTTCGTGCAACTCGCCATTCGCGGTTCGGACGCCGTATTTGGCGGTGCCAATTTGAAACACAACATCGCACTCACCAGCTAAATGATAAGGGCTAAGGCCACCCTCACCAGTATTCATCCAGCACCCTGCCAGTTTTGCCCCTTTTGATAAAGCCGTGACCGCAACCGGTGACAAAGCACCGTAACTCATGCCAGATATGTGAAAGTAACTGGTTGGCGAATAGGGTTGCTCGCAATCGGCGCCAATGGTTACCGGTTCAGGTTGTGTTTTTTCTTCTTCTTGGCGTGGATACGCGCTGTTGGCAAAAATAATTGTGCCATTTTTAGTTAAATCACGGGTAGAACCAAAAGCGAGCGTTCTGTCTGCATTTTTTGCTGCACGATAAACCCAGCTGCGTTGCGCTCGGTTGAATGGCATCTCTTCCCTATCCATGGCATAAAAATATTGCCGAAAGAATTCACCAAGATGCTCGAACATATAACGAAACCGTCCAATAACGGGGAAGTTTCGTCGAATGGTATGACGGGTTTGCCGCTTATCAATCACGTACATAACAGCCACAGCTAACGCGCCGACTAATAATGCGAGTACAAATAAAGCAACTAACCATTGGGCAATCACTAATAATGTTGTCATCCAGCCATTCACAGCGATTTTCCTTACCATTGTTGAGAAAGCTTACACACAACATATAAAAAGCCCACGCTTTTGGCGAGGGCTTTTGCTGAATTTATTTTCTAAATCTAATTCTCAGAATGCTTAATGGCACTGAATACTTCGGCAAAGCTCGTGGCGCGAGGATATAAACGCACCGACTCGCCAGTTACGGCTAATATTCTTAGTGAAACAATCATGCCGTGTAACGAGTCATTGTCCGTTATCGCAATGAAATCACAGCCAGCTTCTTGCATGGTTGCCGCAATGTCACCAATACGTGCCTGCTTAACCTGTGTCAATGTAATGGCTGGTAATCGACGTAACGGTGTCATGACATATCCAACCGTGAGCTCGTGCCATGGTAGCTGTAGCAAATTAGCAACAACACCGCTTTGTCGACCGTGCAAATCGCGCGCCATTAAAACGCCAACAATCGTGTTTTCATTATCAATAACAGCAGCATAACGTTTATCCGAGCGACTTAATAAATGCTCGGCATCGCTCACTGCCATCGACATCGGCAACACCGCAAGCTCAGAACTATTTAATTGATCAACCACATGCAGCGCACTCTGATGCCAATCGATATATTTTGGAATCGAGCTCTGCTCGGGCAACGGTAAAAACTTGTCGGCTGGAACTGGCGCCCACCGCAATGCGTGAAATTCAGACATAACTTACCTCTGTTGAATAATAATGAATTATTTTGTCGATAATTTAAGCGACTAACAGAGGTGGGCCTCGAACGTAGTGACGTTGTTTGTGCGGTTTTATATCAACCAGATAAATAACAACATCAATGTTTTGAAAGCTAGTAGAAAGGACTACATGGTGTTCATTAACAGCACCGTCATCTGAATCTTCAGAATGTTGACGCTCAGGAGCGACAAACGATGCAAACGAGTCTTGAGTGAGCTGATAGCCATCAACTGTCGTGAGTTTGCCCTGCGGACTGAGCCACAGTAACGACAAGACGATAGGTAATAAACACGCTCGAAGTAGGTACACGAAAAGTCTTTAGCAATTGATATGTATC
>NCJS01000179.1 GCA_002279005.1 Idiomarina sp. 34-48-12
AAGGCGTGTGTTTGGAGTGGTAGGTATTGATATGGTAGCGGGCCCATCAGAAATTTTAGTAATTGCGGACGGTACCACGGATCCTAAATGGGTAGCTATCGATTTATTCTCTCAGGCTGAACATCATCAGGGACTCATTCTGTTATCAGGTGGTCGAGAAGGCGATATTGGTCGGAAATTACTGCAAAACCGTCACGCTGAAGCCCAGCAATTGCTGCAGTTTTATCAACAGTACTTTGCCGATCGTTTTTACCTTGAGCTGCAACGTACAGGACGTGCTGGTGAAGATGAATACGTTCACGCAGCGGTAGCATTAGCGGCTGAGACCGATATGCCGGTAGTGGCAACCAACGAAGTGATGTTTTTACGGCCAGAAGATTTTACCGCACATGAGGTTCGTGTTGCCGTATCGGACGGTTATACACTGGATGACAAACGTCGGCCGAAAAAATATAGCTCAGAGCAATATTTAAAGAGCCCTGAAGAGATGGCTGAGTTGTTCTTAGATATTCCTGAGGCGCTTGCTAACACCGTCGAAATTGCGAAGCGATGCAACGTTACTGTTAAGCTTGATGAATATGTTCTGCCTGAATTTCCAACTGGTGGTATGACACCAGAAGATTTCTTGGTGAAGAAATCCCAAGAAGGACTCGAGCAGCGGTTAGAGGTTTTATTTCCTGATCCGCAGCAGCGCAATGAATTACGTAAACCATACGATGAACGTTTAAAAATAGAGCTCGATGTAATTAACCAAATGGGGTTTCCGGGCTACTTCTTGATCGTGATGGAATTTATTCAGTGGTCAAAAGATAACAATATTCCGGTGGGGCCAGGGCGAGGCTCAGGTGCAGGCTCGTTAGTTGCTTATGCGTTGAAAATCACGGATCTTGATCCACTTGAGCTCGACTTACTTTTCGAGCGATTCCTGAACCCTGAACGGGTTTCCATGCCGGATTTTGATATCGATTTCTGTATGGACCGCCGTGACGAGGTTATTGACCACGTGGCCGAATTATATGGGCGTGAAGCGGTATCTCAGATCATTACGTTTGGTACCATGGCGGCCAAAGCTTCGATTCGTGATGTCGGTCGTGTACTTGGTCACCCCTATGGTTTTGTCGATAAAATTACCAAACTGGTGCCAGGTGATCCCGGCATGACGCTCGAAAAGGCCTTTGAAATTGAGTCACGCCTAGTTGAAATGTACGAACAAGATGATGATGTTCGTGAAATTATCGACATGGCGCGGATTCTTGAAGGTGTTACGCGAAACGCCGGCAAACATGCGGGTGGCGTTGTCATTGCACCAGAACGTATCACCGATTTCTCACCGTTGTATTGTGACGAAGAAGGCAAACAACCGGTCACGCAGTTTGATAAGAACGATGTGGAAGCTGCGGGGCTAGTTAAGTTTGACTTCTTGGGTTTGCGCACGCTCACAATTATTCAGTGGGCGTTGGATATGGTTAATGCGAACCGTCAACGTGATGGTCAACCTGCTATTGATATTAACCACATACCACTTGATGATCCGGCTTGTTTTAAGTTATTGAAAAAAGGCGCAACGACTGCAGTATTCCAGTTGGAATCATCGGGTATGAAGCAACTTATTAAAAAGCTTCTGCCGGATAGTTTTGAAGATATCATCGCATTGGTGGCCTTATTCCGACCGGGTCCTTTGCAATCCGGCATGGTTGATAACTTTATTGACCGTAAGCATGGTCGCGAAGCGATATCTTATCCAGACAAAGATTATCAGCATGAATCGCTGAAGCCGATTCTGGAGCCGACTTATGGCGTTATTCTTTATCAAGAGCAGGTGATGCAGATTGCTCAGGTTCTTGCTGGCTATTCACTTGGTGGCGCCGACTTGTTGCGCCGTGCTATGGGTAAGAAAAAGCCGGAAGAAATGGCAAAGCAGCGAGCAGTATTTGAGGAAGGCGCGCGAAAGAATGGTATTGATGGCGACCTAGCAATTAAAATATTTGACCTAGTAGAAAAATTCGCAGGCTATGGTTTTAACAAATCGCACTCGGCTGCTTATGCGTTGGTTTCTTATCAAACGTTATGGATGAAGACCCATTACCCAGCTGAGTTTATGGCAGCGGTTATGTCAGCGGATATGGACAATACTGATAAAATTGTCACTTTGGTTGATGAATGCGAAAACATGGGGCTGAAGGTTCTTCCGCCCGATGTGAACGTGGGACGTTATAAGTTTACGGTGGATGAACAGCAGCGAATTGTCTACGGTATTGGCGCCATAAAAGGTGTCGGTGAAGGCCCAATTGAGGCCATTCTAGCGGCTCGCGAAGAAGGTCCATTTACCGATCTTTTTGATTTCTGTTGCCGTGTGGATTTGAAGAAACTGAATCGCCGCGTGCTCGAGAAATTGGTCAAAGCTGGCGCCATGGATTCACTCGGACCACACCGAGCTACTATCATGGCAACCCTTGAAAAAGCCATGCGTCAGGCGGAACAGCA
>NCJS01000180.1 GCA_002279005.1 Idiomarina sp. 34-48-12
TCGGGTTGATTGTCGTGCTTGGTTTCTTATTCACGCGCATGCCAAGTTCATTTATTCCGAATGAAGATCGCGGTGTATTCTTAACGCAAATGCAATTGCCTTCTGGTGCAACCCAAGAACAATCGCGCGAAACCATGGCGAAAATCGAAGATTACTATCTTGATCAAGCCGAAGGCATTCGCTCGGTGTTCTCAGTTGTAGGTTTCAGTTTCAGTGGTCAAGGTCAAAACTCAGGTCTCGCATTTGTGCGCCTTACCGACTGGAGTGAGCGTACCTCTCCAGAGCTGCAAATTGACGCTATTATCGGTCAAGCATTTGGCTATTTCATGCAAATTCGTGAAGCGATGGTATTTGCGTTCAACCTCCCTTCTATTCCAGAGCTTGGTACTGCCAGTGGTTTCAACTTGTATATTCAAGACCGCGGCGGACTAGGACACGAAGGATTATTGCAAGCACGTAATCAATTACTCGGTATGGCAGCGCAAGAGCCGATGTTAGCTGGTGTGCGCCCAAATGGTTTGGAAGATACATCACAACTACGTATCGACGTTGATTATGAAAAAGCAAAAGCGTTGGGATTAAGTATCAGTGACATTAACTCAACTTTATCCAATGCGTTCGGTACAACCTATGTGAACGACTTTGTCGACCGTGGTCGCGTAAAGAAAGTGTATCTGCAAGGTATACCAGAAGCACGTATGACACCGGCTGACATTGGTAAATGGTATGTTCGAAATGCCAATGGTGAAATGGTGTCATTCTCATCGTTCTCAACCACCCACTGGGATTTCGGGCCACAACGTCTTGAGCGCTACAACGGTGTGCCAGCGATGAACATTCAGGGTGAAGCTGCACCTGGTTATTCATCAGGTGATGCCATGTTAAAAATGGAAGAACTCATTGCACAATTACCACCAGGTATTGGTTTTGAGTGGACCGGCATTTCATTAGAAGAACGCACATCAGGCGACCAAGCACCGCTGCTGTACGCGCTGTCGCTTCTGATTGTGTTCTTATGTTTGGCGGCACTGTACGAAAGCTGGTCAATTCCATTCTCAGTGATGCTCGTCGTGCCACTTGGTATTCTCGGAGCAGTGATTGCGGCAACCATGCGTGGCCTTGAGAATGACGTGTATTTCCAAGTTGGCTTGTTGACGACAGTGGGTGTATCGGCACGTAATGCGATACTGATTGTAGAATTTGCGAAAGATTTACAAGCCCAAGGTAAAGAGCTCTTACAGGCTACATTAGAGGCGGTACGTTTACGTTTGCGCCCTATTCTAATGACTTCACTGGCCTTCACCTTCGGTGTGCTTCCACTCGCATTATCAACGGGCGCTGGTGCCGTAAGCCGCCAGGCAATTGGTACAGGTGTTATCGGCGGTATGCTAGGCGGTACTATTTTAGCCATCTTCTTCGTACCACTACTGTTCTATATTGTACGGCGCACATTCCCGCCCAAGCCTCCATATGAGGACTAACCGGGACTAGCAGCTTTAAATAAGAACGTGCTAAGGTTGAGTGGTGTTTCATCACTCAACCTTTTTTTATGCTGCATCGTTATTTTGTTTTAGCTATTGCCTTGATGGCTGTACTCGTTGGCGTACAAGTACCTAACTTTATCACGCAGTATCAGCAGCGGCTCGATTCGCAGCTGACTGAAGCAATGGTGTATTACAAAGAATATCAACAGATTGCCGATAAGTATTTGAACGGCGATATGAACGCACTCATTCAAATGCACGAAGAAAGTGACAACCCAGTTTTTAAAGATGAAGCCGTGCCAATTCGTGAATTGATACGCCGTGTGGATTTGTACCTCCATGAGCAGCAGCAGTTACAACAAGGCTATTTGAAACAACTTTGGTTTGTAGCAACCGAAGCAAACCGAGAAATGGTTGATAATACTTGGCGTGCCTATAGCTTTAATGTGCCGCTAACGCGTCAGGCTGTATTCTCAGGTGTGATAGCTGCGCTACTTGCGGTATTGCTATTTGATGGCTGTATTGGTGGTTGTAAGCTGGCATATCGGCGCTGGCAACGTAAGCGTCACCAGCCTAACCGCCACGCGAGAACTTAGCGATGTTCGTCACCGTCCTTCACTTGATACTCACCTTCAATCACTGAATCATCCTGACGATTCCGCTGTTGCTCGCGTTGCTGCTGGTATTGGCGGCGAGCTTGCTGCTGAGCCTGCCGAGTAGCCTTCGTGAATTGCCACATTTGCTTCATTTCACGGCGTTTGCGCCACATCAGCGGCAATAGCAAAATCCAACCGAACAATAGCATCAATAAACCGAGGCTAAGCCCAATGATTAAAAGCAACCCAAACAATAACCAACTGAGTAGTACCACAAGTGGATTTGCACCCGGTTGCGGTTTGATTTTATTTTGCCATTGTCGAATGTATATCAGCATTGTCGTTTCACTTGGTTATGAATGTTTCACTATGTTTAAGACTATATTGGGATTAATTAGGTTC
>NCJS01000057.1 GCA_002279005.1 Idiomarina sp. 34-48-12
AACGACTGGCCCTGAAATTTGGGAACAAATGCAAGGTAACCTTGATGCGTTTGTATGTGGCGTTGGCTCTGGCGGCACTCTGACTGGTATTGGTCGTTATCTGCGCGAGCAAAACGGCGCGGTTGACTTAGTCTTGGCTGACCCAGATGGCTCAATTCTTGAACCGATGATTAACCGTGGCGAAACAGTTGAAGCGGGTAGCTGGTTAGTTGAAGGCATTGGTGAAGACTTCGTGCCAGATATCTGCGATATCCAATTGGCGAACAAGGCGTACGCAATTAGCGATAAAGAAGCGTTTCACACAGCTCGTGAAGTACTAGTGAAAGAGGGTGTGATGGTTGGTTCTTCAAGCGGTACCTTAATTGCCGCAGCGCTGCGCTACTGCCGTGAGCAAACAGAACCAAAGCGCGTGGTCACTTTGGCTTGCGATACCGGTAATCGCTACCTTTCAAAACTTTATAACGATGAGTGGATGGCCGCTCAGAATTTGCTGGAGAAGTAATATGGCTGATGCAAAGAACATGAAATTCGCAACGCGCGCCATTCATGGCGGACAATCACCTGAGCCGGCAACCGGCGCTGTCATGCCGCCTATTTTCACCAGCTCAACCTATATTCAAGAGAGCCCAGGTGTCCATAAGGGCTTTGAATACTCGCGTTCACATAACCCAACACGTTTTGCGTGGGAACGCGCAGTGGCGAGCCTTGAAGGTGGCAAGCAAGGTTTAGCTTTCGCTTCTGGTATGGCAGCGACGTCAACAATTATGGAATTGCTTGATAGTGGTGACCATGTCATTGCTATGGATGACCTTTACGGCGGTACCTTCCGTCTATTCGATAAAGTACGCGGTCGTTCGGCAGGACTCGAGTTTTCTTATGTTGATTTGGCTGACTTGAGTGCGGTTGAAGCGGCGATTACGCCAAAAACACGCATGATTTGGATTGAAACGCCAAGCAACCCAATGTTGAAGTTGGTTGATATTGCTGCGGTGGCGGCTATCGCTAAAAAACACAATATGATGGTGGTGGTGGATAATACCTTTGCGACGCCTTACAACCAACGTCCACTCGAAATGGGTGCTGATATTGTCATGCACTCGGCAACCAAATACCTGAACGGCCACTCGGATATGGTTGGCGGTATTGCGGTAGTCGGTGACAACGACGAGCTCGTGGAAAAAATGCTGTTTTTGCAAAACTCGGTTGGTGCGATTGCTGGACCATTTGATAGCTACTTGGCATTGCGCGGCGTGAAAACCTTGGCGCTACGTATGAAGCATCATAACGAGGCGGCTTTGAAGCTGGCGCAATGGCTTGAAGCACATCCACAAGTTGAGAAAGTCATTTACCCAGGCTTACCAAGTCATCCGCAACATGAGTTGGCGAAAAAGCAAATGAGCGGCTTTGGCGGTATGATTTCGATTTTGCTGAAAGGTGATTTAGACAAGGCGCGTCGCTTCTTAGAAGCCGTCGAAATTTTCGCGTTGGCGGAAAGCCTTGGCGGTGTTGAGAGCCTAATCGAGCACCCAGCGATTATGACGCATGCGTCAATTCCGAAAGAAAATCGTGAAAAACTCGGCATTTTGGACAACTTTGTTCGAATTTCGGTGGGTATCGAGGATCTTGATGACCTCATCGCGGACTTAGATCGTGCTCTAAGCGCCTGATATTTCAGGCGCATTAACACTCTTTTACAATTTCATGAAGATACGGTAGGCTAATTCCCACAATAAAAACAGAATAAACAAGGAACAAAATATGCCTATTAGCCTGTTTCTTTTACAAGGGTTAGTGGCGGCATTGTTGTTTTATGTGTTGGTCGGGCAGTATCATCGCCAACCGTTGTGGAATATGCTTGCCGTGTTACTTTGTGGACTTGTACCGCCGGTCAACTGGTTGGTATTAATGGTTGCTGTTGGTGTGCGTATGTGGCGCAAATCAACGCCGATGGTGCCAATTAAATAGCTGCATTAAATAACTACATTAAATAACTACAATGGAGTTTGCTGTCTCTATGTCTTCGTCGTCTTTACGCCCGTTTCATTTGGCCGTGCCAGTACACGATATTGCAAAGGCTCGCGAGTTTTATGGTGAAGTTTTAGGGTTGAGTGAAGGCCGAAGCAGCGAACAATGGGTAGATTGGAATTTCTTTGGTCACCAATTTGTCACGCACCTTGCGCCTGAACGCGCCGGCGTTGCACATCGCAACCCAGTGGACGGTCACGACGTGCCAGTCCCGCATTTTGGTGTGGTGTTAACAATGGACGATTGGCATGTTCTGGCGGAAAAAGTGAAAGCGGCTGGCATCGCGTTCGTGATTGAACCGCACATACGCTTTCAAGGTCAGCCAGGAGAGCAAGCTACGATGTTTTTCTATGATTTCAGTGGTAATGCACTGGAATTCAAAGCGTTTAACGACCTCGGTCAGCTGTTCGCGAAATAATTGCTCAGTTCACTATGAAATGATTGCTGGCGGTGCAATATTGCCGCCGCTAATAATTACGCCAATACGCTTCCCTTTGAATAACTTCGAATAACGCTGAATAGCGGCAATGACCGTTGCCGATGAAGGCTCTATCCACTGGTCGGTTAAATCAAACACCAGCTTTTGTGCAGTTAACGCCTCGCCGTCGGTCACCAACAAAATATCATCTACATTCTGGCGAATGATCGGAAAGGTTTTATCACCAACGCTGGTCAACAGACCATCGCAAACACTCAATGGTGGCATGGCAGGTTGCAGTACACCTGTTCGAAACGATGCTTCACCATCAGCAGCAAGCTCCGGTTCTACACCAAATACCTGCGTTACACCATGCGCTTTGGCCGCGACTGAAGTGCCGCTTAACAAACCACCACCACCAAGCGGCGCAATCACACAATCAAGCTCCGGTTGCTCTTGCAGTAATTCATAGGTTGCGGTGCCTTGTCCCTGCCAAATATGGGCATGATTATAAGGTGGAATGAATATTCTTCCGGTTGGGCGCTGCGCCTCCACAAAGGCCTCACGAGCCGCCATTCCAGGGTCAATGGTTACTAACTCGGCATCATACTTCGCCATATTCGCGCGTTTCACAGCCGATGCGTTCGCCGCAACACCAACCCGCACCTTGATGCCAAGTTGTTGCCCAGCAGCTGCCAAAGCCGCACCGTGGTTCCCCGATGACACCGTATAGACGCCTTGCGCACGCTCAGCTTCCGTCAGTTTCAACAGCGCATGGCAGGCACCACGATACTTAAAGGCGCCGGTATGCTGTAAGTGCTCGCATTTCAGCCACACTTGCGCGCCTAACGCGTCATTGAGCTTCAAGCTAACCAGCACGGTAGTGCGCCGAACCATGGGGGCAATTAATTTTGCTGCCGCTTGAATGGAAGAAGAGTCGAGTTGCAAAGTCATAAAGCGTATACTACCTCAAAGCAAATTCGATATTAGCTATTAGATATTCGATATTCGTTAAAAACCTCGATGCTATCTACCTAATATCTAATATCGAATATCTAATATCGAACTTGGGGTTTTTATGGTTTTAAACACGTTTGAGCGCATCCGCGCCTTACCCTTAGCATACCAAACCGTCATGGCCTTATACTTATGCCAACGCATGGTGCCAAATTACGAACTATTCCACCATGTTACTGGCTTTGGTGATCCAAAACCACTGCAAGGCGCACTCAATGCGTGTTGGGATTGGGCATGGCAAGGGAAAGCAGTGAAAGTTAACTTTTCACGCTGGCAAGAAAAAGTGGATGAGGTGACGCCAAGCGAACATGGTCACGATATGCTCGGCGTGTACCCAGCCATGGATGCGTGCACGGCCATTAGCACCTTATTACAAGGGCTAATGGACCAGAATAGTGCTGATTTGGTAAGCGTAGCAAAGGTGTCGCAGGCGGGTGTTGCGAAATTTTTGGAGCTCACCGAAGGCGCTGAGATGGATGCGCAAGAGCGTCGAAAACTTTTACGCGAACATGAGCTGGTTCAATACGAAATTGAAGTGCAGCAAGCCATTCTCAATTACCTAGAAACCTTGGCTGCAACGCAAGCGCAACCAAGCCAAGAGTTGGTGCGCCAGGTTCGCGACATGGTCGCTGACGAAGGCGTTTCAAATATCGGCGTGAGTATGGCGGACGAGAGTAATGACGACGAGTAGCTACGACTCGTCGTTCGTCTGTTCCGCTTGAGCTTGGGTGCGTGCCGGCTGTGCGCGCACTATGGCTAACCAACCAATCACGCCAAAAAATATAATTTGCCAATAGTCGCCGCGCCGCCATTGAATGTGCTCTTTGTACACCGTGGCGAACATGAGTAACTGCAGTAAGTGCAACGCAATCAGCAAGACCATTAAGAAGAGAAAAAACGCGAAGCCTTTGCCTTCGAATGGCGCCACAATATTTGCCAGCATGACGCCCCAAATCACCGCGAAAATCAGTCGTCCAAGCCAAACCGCAATGCCCATATATGAAATATCCTTGTTAATAAAATTAAATTAATTCACGTGATACAAGCGAAATGCAACCTGACCGGCAAACTTTTCGCGATGCAGTTGCCATGTAGCCGGTACTTGCGGCTGAATTGCTTTCTCAGTTTCCACATACACCCAGCTGCCGCTACTCACCCAATTGTTCTGTGCAATAAGCGTCAGGCAATCGTCAGCTAACCCCATACCAAATGGCGGGTCGACAAAAATCACGTTGAAAGGGGCGTCGGGTTGTTGTTGTAAAAAGTGCAGAGCGTCACCGCGTTGGACAAGTGCTTGCCCTGTTACAGCGTCGGATAGCTTTGCGGCATGTTGGGCTAATAAATTCGCAGCTTGCGCGTCTTTCTCAACCAAAATAACTTGCTGCGCGCCGCGTGATAAGGCTTCGAACGCCAGCGCGCCGCTGCCGGCAAATAAATCAATGCAACGGCTATCGGTTAATTCAAACTGCAACCAATTGAATAGCGTTTCGCGAACTCGGTCGGTGGTTGGGCGTAAACCGGGTACATCAGCGATAGTGAGCTTACGACCGCGCAATAGCCCACCAATAATGCGTAGTTCACCCGCGCCTTTGTGCGAACGTTGCTTGGTGTCAGGATGGGGAACGCTTTTCTGCTTGTACGAGCTTCGCGGCATGCTAAAGTAAGCCTTCTTTTATTTGACGTGTTAAACTGTGTGCCATTGTAAACCGAGCAGCAGTGAACTTCCAAAGGTAAAGCAGGCATGGCCAAAGGATCTTTTTTCTCGTTATTTCGCAAAAATAAACCGAACGAAGCCGAATCAGCGTCGGTAGAGAAAGAGCAAGAGCAACAAGAACAGCAAGGGCAACAGTCTCAAGAGGCCGATCCGATAGCATCAGAGGCACTTCCAAAAGAGCCGTCAGTAGCCGAGGTGGTGGCACCTGATGCCGCTGAAATTTGTGCACAAGTTACCGCCGAATCAAAAGCTGCCGAGCAAGCGAAACAACCTGAAACACAGTCAAAGCCGAGCTTGTGGAAGCGTTTAACCGCCGGATTACGCAAAACGTCGTCTGCTATTGGCGACGGTTTATGGGGCATTTTTAAAGATAAAAAAATTGATGACGAGCTATTTGAAGAGCTCGAAACTCAGCTCTTAACCGCCGATATTGGCGTGCCAACAACATTGAAAATTGTTGAGCGTCTGACCGAACAAGCGAATCGGAAACAACTCAAAGACTCCGCCGAGCTGTTTAAATTGTTGCAGCAAGACATGACTGAAATTTTGTCGCCAGTAGCACAACCGTTAACCATTCCAAAGAACCATGAAGGCCCGTTTGTGATTCTGATGGTGGGCGTGAATGGTGTTGGTAAAACCACAACCATTGGTAAATTAGCTCAGCAATTTAAGCGCGAAGGCAAATCGGTGATGCTGGCGGCAGGCGATACCTTCCGTGCGGCGGCGGTTGAGCAGTTACAAGTGTGGGGCCAGCGCAATGACATTCCAGTCGTTGCGCAGCATACGGGTGCCGATAGTGCGTCAGTGATTTATGATGCGGTTGAAGCAGCCAAAGCGCGTGGTGTTGATGTGCTGATTGCCGACACCGCAGGGCGTTTACAGAATAAAGCGCACCTGATGGACGAGTTGAAGAAAGTGGTGCGCGTGATGCGCAAGCTGGATGAACACGCACCGCATGAAGTGATGTTAACGTTGGACGCCGGCACAGGTCAAAATGCCATAAGCCAAGCTAAGTTATTTACCGAAGCCGTTGGCGTGAGTGGTATTACACTGACTAAACTTGATGGTACGGCGAAAGGCGGAGTAATTTTCGCCATCGCTGACCAATTTAATATTCCAATTCGCTACATTGGTGTGGGCGAGGGAATAGACGATTTGCGACCGTTTGATGCGCAAGAATTTGTTGATGCCTTATTTCAACGCGAACTGAAAGAGACACAACCATCATGATCAAGTTTGAGCAGGTGAGTAAAACCTATCCGGGCGGCTTTCAGGCATTGAACAATGTCAGCTTTCACTTGGAACAGGGCGAAATGGCTTTTCTAACCGGCCATTCTGGTGCTGGTAAAAGTACCTTACTCAAGCTCATTAGTATGATGGAGCGGCCAACAGCAGGCCGTGTGATGATCAACGGTCACGATCTCAAGCGTATTCATTCGCGCCAAATTCCATATGCGCGCCGCGACATCGGCATGATTTTTCAAGATCACCGCTTGCTGATGGATAAAACCGTTTTTGATAATGTCGCGCTGCCCCTATTAATTGAAGGTTATAGCATGCAAGAAGCGCGCAAGCGCGTGCATGCTGCGCTTGAAAAGGTGGGGTTGGGCGACAAAGTGCGCCATTACCCAATGATGTTATCGGGCGGTGAACAGCAACGCGTCGGTATTGCCCGTGCAGTTGTGAATAAGCCACCGTTGCTGTTAGCAGATGAGCCAACCGGTAACCTTGATCCAAAATTATCGATGGAAATTATTCGATTATTCGAAGATTTCAACCGTGTCGGCGTATCGGTTCTGATTGCGACGCACGATTTAGGACTCATTGCTCGCTTGCGTTATCGCACATTGACGTTGCGCGATGGCCGTATGATTAACGACGGTTTGCAGGAGAGCTAAGCCATGAGTTTACTGTTTCGTTCTCGCCAGCAAGGTGCACAACAAGTCAATATTTCGGGCTTTCGCCGTTTTGTCATGTTTTGGGTGCATAATCTGCAGCAAGCCGTGGCCAGTTTGGGCGAGTTAGCGCGATACCCCATGGCCAGCCTAATGACGATGGCGGTGTTAGGATTGAGTTTGACGCTACCAGCAACCCTTTATGTGGTGGTGAAAAATACCGAAGCGATTGGTGCCGATTGGCAACATGCCTCGGAAATTACGTTGTTTTTGCGCAAAGACTTGAGCCAGCAAGAAGTGTCAACGTTCCATAAGCGCTTAAGCTTATCGAACGATATTGAAAGCGTTCGTTGGATAGACAAAAACGAAGCGTTGCAGGAGTTTCGTGAAAGCTCAGGTTTCGGTGAAGCGCTTGACGCGTTAACCAATAACCCGTTGCCGGATGTGTTGTTAGTGCTACCGGTCGCCAACAAGCGCGGCACCGTTCAGGCACAACAACTGGCTCAGCAACTGCGTAATGAACGTGAGGTTGAGCAAGTACGACTTGATTTAGATTGGCTGCAGCGCCTCGAGGCCTTATTGAACTTAGTGCGCGATGGTTTGTTAGCACTAGCAGCGTTACTTTGTATTGCGGTGGTGCTGATTGTAGGTAACACCATTCGCCTGAATATTAATAGCAAGCGCGATGAAATTATGGTGATGAAGCTGGTTGGTGCAACCGACGGTTTTATCCAACGTCCATTTTTGTATACCGGTGTTTGGTACGGTTTTGTTGGTGGATTGATCGCGTGGCTTGCAACGGCCGTAATGATTTTATGGATTTCTGGCGCCGTTGCTGACATTAGTGAATTGTATGAAAGCCAGTTTGCCCTAGTTGGGCTAACGTTTAATGAAATGTTGGTGTTATGGCTACTGGCAATCTGCTTAGGATTACTTGGTTCCTATATTGCGGTAAGAAAACACGTTCGTACCATTGAACCGCAATAATCTATCCCCATATGGGTAAAATAGGTGATCAAAATTTATCCCAAAGCAGTCATTGTCAGCAGCGTCAATTTTGCTAGAATGAGGGAACTATGAGACCATAAAGTGGTCTGAGCAGTGTCTGGATAATGTTGTGCAGACACCAGTGAGAGAGGATGTTGTTGCATGAGCTCTGAAATTACTAGTATGGCATTAGCTGTTCCACAGTCGAGTGGCAGCTTAGAGGCGTACATTTCGACAGTGAACCGCATTCCTATGTTATCGGCAGAGGAAGAGCGCGAGCTGGCGACACGCTTGCAGGAACAGGACGACTTAGAAGCTGCACGTCAGTTGATCATGTCGCACCTGCGCTTTGTCGTACATGTTGCCCGCAGCTACTCAGGCTATGGTCTGCCTCAAGCCGACTTAATTCAAGAAGGTAACATTGGTCTCATGAAAGCGGTACGTCGTTTCGACCCTGCGGTTGGCGTACGCTTAGTATCGTTTGCGGTACATTGGATCAAAGCTGAAATTCATGAATATGTGCTGAAAAACTGGCGCATGGTCAAAATTGCAACCACCAAAGCGCAACGTAAATTGTTCTTCAACTTACGTAAAATGAAGAAGCGTTTAGGTTGGTTTACCAACGAAGAAGTGAATACCGTTGCCGAGACGTTAGGTGTCAGCACCAACGAAGTATTGGAAATGGAAGCGCGCATGAGCGCGTATGATCAAGCATTCGAATTGAGCTCGGACGATGATGATGCGAAAGATAGTAGCACTTATTCGCCAGCACAATATCTTGAAGACAAACGTTCAGACTTAGCTGAAGAAGTGGAAAATGAGCAGTGGGAAAACCACACGCAACGCCGCTTGTTGTCAGCCATCAATACACTCGATGAGCGCAGCCAAGATATCGTACGTGCACGTTGGTTAGACGAAGAAAATAAAACCACGCTACAAGAACTCGCTGATAAATATCAGGTTTCTGCTGAGCGGGTACGTCAGCTCGAAGCGAATGCCATGAAAAAACTACGCATGGCCATGTCGTAAAAAGCATTTTGAAAACAAAAACGCCGGCTTTATCGCCGGCGTTTTTATTTGCTTGTTACCTTCCGTTAACTTATGGCGTAATTGCTTTGTGTTCGGTGAGTTGAATCGTTTCGGTATCGGGGCGTTGAGCTAACGATGAGGCGACAACAAGTTTGACGCCATAATGAAGTTCAATATCGGGCAGAACTTCTTTTAGAAACTCAAGCGTGGAACGGTGTGGATGCGCAATAGCAATGGCTTCACCGTGTTTGTGAGCATGACGAATCAGATCTTTCCAGCGCAACGCAATTTCGGCAGGTTCTGGATTGTTGTCGAGAAAAACGTGACGTCGTGCAACCGGAATACCGAACTCGCGGGCGACGGTCTCTGCCTGTGTAGCCGCAGTTGTGCGGCTATCGAGAAAATAGAAATTACGCAGCGCGAGTTGTTCCATCACCCACTGCATCGGTTCAATCAACGCTGTTAAACGGCTACCCATATGATTATTCATGCCGACCGCTTGCGGTATCTGAATAAAGGCTTGCTCCATCAGTAGAATGGTTTCGGCTTTATCATCATCTGACGACAACATACCAGCACCAGCGTCGGCATTCGCGGATGCTTGCATTGGCATGTGAATAATCACTTCTTTACCGTTTTGTTGTGCGGATTGCGCAATGCGTTCGGCATACGGTGTGTGGGGTAACATGGCAAGCGTTAGCGGGCCTGGAAGTTGGGCAAACTGCTGCTGGAATCGGCTATTACCAAGATCATCAATCACAATCGCGATACGTGGCAATACCTGCTCAGCCGCTGTGGTAGCGGGAGCGAGTAGGAAAACTGCTACGATGATCACAATTTTAACTAACGTCGTCATTTAGCGACACCAATTGACAGGGTTGACCGCGTCACCTTTGACGCGAATTTCAAAATATACCGCAGGATCTTCACGACCACCACTCTGACCAACTAACGC
>NCJS01000181.1 GCA_002279005.1 Idiomarina sp. 34-48-12
GCGCCATTGATGTTGGTTGGTGTGGTGAAGTCGGCACCGATGTTGCCGGTTGACGGAAACTTCCCGTACTTCCACTTAGACCGTAAGTTTATGCACTTAGGTTTCCATATTTATGATGTGGGCTTCCAAAGTCCAAACGTTGAGGCAGCGCGTCCATTAGTTTACGCCACCTCATTCTTATTGGTTACCGTCATTGTCGGCCTGAATTTAACGGCCATTGGCGTGCGTAACCATTTACGTGAAAAATATCGTTCGCTTGAACATTAATTGTGACAACACAGATTAATAGTGAAGCGTTTATAAATTTTAGGGCAGAAGGTTAACTACTATGATTTCGGTAACTCCGAATGCTAGCAATGTCGAGTCGTTAGACTTAGAAAATTTGACGCCTGAGCAAACAGCGTTAGAAATTCGCAATTTGAATTTGCACTATGGCGAAGCGCAAGCGCTGTATGATATCTCAATGAACATTCCGAAAAATCGCGTTACCGCATTTATCGGACCATCAGGCTGTGGTAAATCAACGTTATTGCGCTGTATTAATCGCATGAACGATTTGGTTGAAATTTGCAGCGTGAAAGGTGAAATCTTGTTGCATGACAAGAACATCTACGACAAGAATGTTGATGTTGCTGAATTGCGTCGTCGCGTAGGTATGGTGTTCCAGCGCCCAAACCCGTTCCCGAAATCAATTTATGAGAACGTGGTTTACGGTATGCGCTTACAAGGTGTAAACGACCGTCGTACACTTGACGAAGTGGTTGAGCGCTCGCTTAAAGGTGCAGCGTTATGGGATGAAGTAAAAGATCGTCTCAACGAATCAGCATTTGGCTTATCTGGTGGTCAGCAGCAGCGTCTTGTGATTGCGCGCGCCATTGCGATTGAGCCAGAAGTATTGTTGTTGGATGAACCAACGTCAGCATTGGATCCAATTTCAACGCTAACTATTGAAGAGTTAATCACCGAGCTGAAAGAAAAATATACCGTGGTTATCGTGACGCATAACATGCAACAAGCCGCACGGGTGTCTGATCAAACGGCATTTATGTACATGGGTAAACTGATTGAGTACGCCGATACCAATACATTGTTTACCACACCAGCGCAAAAACAAACGGAAGACTACATTACCGGTCGTTACGGTTAATAGGAGCAGGCAATGGATAAATTGAATATGAGCCGGCATATTTCCGGTAAATTTAATGAAGAGCTCGAAGCAGTGCGTAACCAAGTACTCACCAAGTACTCAACATGGGTGGTTTGGTTGAGCAACAGCTGCGTGATTCATTGCATGCCATTGAGAAGTCTGATCATGAAATGGCTGAGCAAATTCTTCAGCGCGATTACAAAATTAACGCACTTGAAGTACAAATTGATGAAGCCTGTGTGCAGATCATTGCGAAGCGCCAGCCAGCGGCGAGCGATTTGCGTTTGATTATTGCTATTTTCAAAACCATTTCAGATCTTGAGCGCATCGGTGATGAAGCCGAGCGTATTGCGCGTGTCGCACTCGAGAGCTTCAACAACGATCAGCAGCAATTCTTGGTGAGCCTTGAGAATCTTGGTCAGCAAGTTCTGGCAATGCTACAAGGCGTGCTGGATGCGTTTGCGCGTATGGATTTAGACGCTGCGTTTGAAGTGCATCAAATGGATGCGCAAGCCGACCGTCAATATGAAGCACTCACACGTCAGTTGATGACTTACATGATGGAAGACCCTCGCGGTATTCCAAAGGTAATGAACGTATTGTGGTCAGCACGTTCACTCGAGCGTATCGGTGACCGTTGCCAGAACATTGCCGAGTACATTATTTTCTTCGTGAAAGGAAAAGATGTCCGCCACGTTTCGCCAGAATCGATGGAACAAACGGTGAAAGGCAAGCAATAAGGCAACTGTTAGAAGTGAAAAGCCGATGCAGATGCATCGGCTTTTTTAATACAACACGCGAGCCTTTATAGTGCCTTCGATGTTACGCATAGCGTGAAGTAGATCATCAGCAATGCTACTTTTCGGTGGCGTCTCAATATCAATGACCACATAACCAACTTTACTGTCGGTTTGTAGATACTGGCCAGATACGTTGATGTTCTGTTCCGCCAATATCTGGTTGATGCGCGTGAGCATACCTGGGCGGTTTTGGTGAATATGCAGCAAGCGGCGCGAACCTTCGTGCGCTGGCAATGCAACTTCTGGGAAATTCACTGCCGATAAGGTTGAACCGTTATCTGAATAGCGCACCAGTTTGCCCGCCACTTCAATACCAATGTTTTCCTGAGCTTCTTCAGTTGAGCCACCAATGTGAGGTGTCAAAATACAGCTGTCGATACCACGAAGGGGCGATTCAAATTGTTCGTCATTGCCTTTCGGCTCAACTGGGAATACATCAATCGCGGCACCGGCTAAATGCTCTGACTTCAATGCATCAGCAAGCGCATTAATTTTCACCACCGTGCCGCGCGAGGCGTTAATCAACACCGAGCCGGGCTTCATTTTCGCAAGCTGCTCAGCACCGATCATCCACTGCGTTTGTGGCGTTTCCGGCACGTGCAAGGTCACTACATCGGCTTGCTTTAATAAATCATCAAGGCGCCGCACTTGCAGTGCGTTACCAAGTGATAATTTGGTTTCAATATCGTAGTAACGCACCTGCATGCCGAGCTGCTCAGCAAGAATACTCAGTTGGCTACCGATATGACCGTAGCCGATAATTCCGAGTATTTTACCGCGTGCTTCAAAAGAGCCTTTTGCGGCTTTATCCCAGCCGCCACGGTGCGCGGCCGCATTCTTCTGCGGAATACGACGCAACAACATGATAATTTCAGCCAGCACCAGTTCGGCAACACTGCGCGTATTTGAGAATGGCGCATTGAAAACCACCACGCCATTGTCGCGCGCCGCTTCAAGATCAACCTGATTCGTGCCAATACAAAAACAACCAACTGCGGCGAGTTTATCGGCGGCAGCAAATACTTTCGAAGTTAATTGGGTGCGCGAGCGGATACCTAAAAAATGAATATCTTTAATCGCTTCACAAAGCTCATCTTCGTTCAGCGATGTTTTCAGCGCCTTAATATTGGTGTACCCGTGTTGTTTCAGTACGTCAATCGCGCTGTCGTGCACACCTTCAAGTAACAATATTTGAATGCGTTCTTTGGCAAGTGATATTTGCGGTGTTGCCGGGGTGTTCATAGCTACTCCACGAATTGCAGGCCGTCAGGGCTTGCGATGATTGCAATATTGGCGCCACGTTTGGCAAAGAGGCCGTTGGAGACCACACCGACAATACTATTCAATTGTTGCTCTAGTTGAACAGGCTCTAAGATATCAAAGTTGTGAATATCGAGAATGATATTGCCGTTATCTGTTACAAACCCTTGGCGCCAAACTGGGTCGCCACCGAGTTTTACAATCTCACGAGCCACGTAAGAGCGCGCCATTGGAATCACTTCGACAGGAATTGGGAACGAGCCCAAGCGACCAACGACTTTGCTTTCATCGGCAATACATACGAATTTATCAGCAACGGCAGCAATAATTTTTTCGCGGGTTAATGCGCCACCGCCACCTTTGACCATGCGCATGTGCTCATCAATTTCATCGGCGCCATCAACATACACC
>NCJS01000058.1 GCA_002279005.1 Idiomarina sp. 34-48-12
AAAAGATTCATTTGTGAAAAAGCTTTCAATCAAAAAACTAAAGCTGAAGTTTTAGTAACAAGGAAAGTAACACGCTTGAATCTTAATATTTTTTATCCACTATAAAACAATAAGTTATTAGATCTTATCGATTCCGCCTCTGGCACCATTATTCGAAAAGCCTCGCAAGAAATTGCGAGGCTTTTTTCGTTCTGCCGCTGTACTAGATTTGTGCCAGCAACAAGCACAAAAAAAGGGCGCATCCTGCGCCCCTCTCCTTTCGTCGTTCTGTGCTGCGTATTAGAACTCGTAGCTGTAGCTTAAGCTGAACACTTGCCCTACTTCACGGGTTTGTACAATTACGTCAGACTGCGTCACTTCTTGGTCTTCGCCAAGCAAGTTTTGCACTTTGAAACTAATTTTCGAGTTAAAGTCTGGGTAATAGTTATAAACCAAATCAAGTGAGTGGAACGGTTGTTCGTAAGCATCACCACGACCACCGATACCAGCCGCCAAGATGCGCTCACCAAACACGTTGTACACTAACGAGCTTGAGTGATTGCCGTTCAGTGAATCGTAGCCTAACTGGAAGTTAGCAACGTACTTTGAATGGCCTGTCATGCGCTTGGTTGGGTTGGTTAAGTTACCCGCTAGCGCTGGGTCAATCACTGCTTCTGAGTCACTTAAGGTAAGGTTACCAGCGGTGAAGAAGCCGTCAGCCAGGTAAGCAAGGTCATGTAACCACTCGAATTCCACGCCGTATACTTCAGCTGAAATACCGTTCACGTAATTCAACGTGTACTCTTCGTCACCCACACTTAAAACTGACTCAATTGGCTTTTCAATGTCCTTGTAGAAAGCCGAGATGGTGTAGTTATCACCGTTGTCAGCAAAGTACTCGAAACGCGCGTCTAAGTTTGTCATTGGGCTGCTTTCAAGGCCCGCACGACCGATGGTACGAATATCGGTAATTGGGTCGTAGTAAGCAACTGGCACAGTTTCACGAATATCAGGGCGCACCACCGTTTCAGAGAAACCGAAACGCAACTGGTAGTTGTCGTCGCTGATATAAGTTAATGACAATGCTGGGTAGAAGTCATCTTCCACAGTTGTGCCGTTTAGAATGCGCTCAACCGAGTAGAATGTTTCCAGATCTTCACGGGTGAAAATCAAGCTTGAAGTTGCCAATGACACTTGCTTGAACTCTTCCCAACGCACACCACCAGCTAAACGCCAGTTGTTAGTCAGGAATGCATCAAACGAGCCATAAAACGCATCGATTTTCTGCACCGCCATGTAATCGTCGGCATCTGGTGACGTTGGCTCACGATAAGACAACAAGAAGTTGTTCTCAGCAATGCGCTCGTCAGTCAGATAATCAGTGACGCCCAACACGTCATTCGCGTCTTCGTTAACGGTGACACGCAAGCCTGAGCCGTTATCCATAGCGAAGCGGTCAGTGGTGTAGTAACGTGCTTTATCGGTGAAGTCGTAGCCCGCTTTCAACTCAACATCCATGCCGGCAAAGTTGGTCGGCAAGCTGAAGTTACTGCTGTACGATTTCACGTTGTCTTGCATATCAACGTACTGATACACGGCTCGGTTATCATCACCGGTGACAACAGTGGCTAAGTACTCACCCTGGCTGCCGTACAAATCATCGAAACGATACGAAATATCCGTTGGGATATCTGTTTGCGCTTCAGATTCAGTGTACTGCCAGTCAAAACCAATCCCCCAATAATCTAGGAAGGTATGCTGACCTCGAATTTGGTCGATATCGAGCGTACGCTCCTCGTACTTAAGTTCGTGTTCACGGTTCGCCAAGCCAGAACCAAAGATAGTCTTTAAGTTACTACCATTTGGACTTTGCATGATGCCGAACTCAGACTCATCTTCAGAGTCAGTCAAATACAGCTTGGTATAGCTTATACTGTGCGTATCAAGCTCATAGCCGACACTAAACACACCGTTTAAACGCTCTGTTTCGGTGGTCAGTGTGGTTTCACTTAAGGTGTTGTAGCACGAGTTTGAAACTTCTTCGGCACTGTTAAGTGTGGTTGCACAGCCTTCGGTCGCATTCTCACTCAATACTGCGTTGGTGCGCTCAGAGACATCCCACTTGGTGTCGTAGGCACCGGCCAATAAGAAACCAATGCTACCTCCAAAATATTCTTCGTCAAAGCTGTTACCAATACTGGCTTTAATACTGTAGTTCGGATCTAACGAGTCTTCTTGCAACGCGATGTCGCGCGGTAACGATTGCGCTAATCCGGCGTTAATAGCTCGCGCTTGGTCACTGGCGCTGCCAGTTTCATTATTAACCAGACCTTCACGGCTTACGATATTTCGTAAACTGAAATCACCACGATATTTCACAATGGCTTCGCGAATATTCTGCGGCACGCCCGCTTCGTTACGGCTATAGGTATAACCATCGGAAGCATTGGTGTTGTGGCCAACACCAACCTCAAGGTTGACTTGAAAATCAGACGGCAATGATTTGGTACGGATGTCGATATTACCGCCACCAAAGGCTGCAGGCATTGCAGGCGAAAATACTTTTTGTACCGCTAAGCTCTCGATAATGGTCGATGGAATAATATCGAGTGGAATAACGTTACGAGTTAAATCAGGGCTAGGAATGCTCGCGCCGTTTAACCGTGCGCTTGAATAACGCTCACCTAAACCACGAACATAAACATATTTACCGTCAACAAGGGTCAAACCTGTGACACGACGTAATGCCGAAGCTGCATCGCTATCGCCGGTTCTTGATAACTGTTCAGCACCAAGAATATCTGCTACGAAGGCTTGGTTTTTACGCTCATCAACAACAGCGGCCGCGCTGCCTTGTAAACGGGTGCCGGTGGTAACAACTTCTTCAATCGTGGTGTCGGCCGCGGTTTCGGTTGTTGCTTGCTCCGTTTCTTGCTGCTGCGCGTACGCCTGACCACTCGCAAGAAGGGCAATACTGACCGCTAGGGCTAGCGGCTTGAGTTTATAATTGGTGCTCATCGTCAACTCCTGCGTTATCGGTAATAGCAGGCGTGCCATAAGCACGCCTGCCATAGATTGCTATGCAACAAGTTTTCTTAGTCTTGTTCTGCAGCAGTTAACGCAGTTTCAACCCACTGATACCATTCAGAAGAAGTGTCTGTGCTGGAAACCGCACCAACGTAGTCAACCGCTTCAAAGAAGCTGTTACCTAAGCCACTCAGGTCGTTTGCAGTCACTGTAATATCAGCTGAAGACATGTCAGTTGCGAAACCGTCTGAGCCAAATACTGTTGCGTTACCGCCAAGACGTGCGTTCACACCACCGTTGTCGAACCATTCTTGACGGGTTGTACCGTCAGCGAACAGTTCTGCTGAAGTAAATTCGTTTTCAGCAACACAAGCCATCGCTGAGTTGAAGAAGTTCAAATCACCAGCAGTAACACCTAACTCGCCATCACCAGTAAACAAGATGCAGCGGGTATCGTTGGTCGCAACGTCAGTTTTAACCAATAAGAAGTTATAAAGCTGACCTTGGAAGTTATCGTCAAACTTCATTGCAGTTGATGGATCGTTGTCACGCGTTGATAAACCGTCAGTGGTGACAACAGTCACGTTGGCAATGTTCGGACGTGAGGTTGGAGCTTGTGAGTATTCAGCACCTGAGTTTTTCTCGCCGTCAGCTTCGAAGCCGCCGTTACCCATGAATACGTCAGTTCCGTCAACGTTGACAGTACCGTGTTTGATGTACAAGAACTGCGCGTTACCTTGCCAGCCAGCATCGATATCCATTGAGTCATCTTGGGTATCTGTGAACACAACGCGTTTCAGGTTTGCTGCGCCACCGAAGAACTCGATACCGTCATCGTAACCTTGGTGAATGTGAATATATTCGTAAGAAGAACCTGAACCCACGGCGTTCAAAGTTAATGAGTTCAAGTCATCGCCGTCGCCACCTGCACGTGGGCCTGAACCTGCGTACCAGATTTTTGCATAGGCCATAGAGCCGCTGTCATCTGCGTTATCATTACCGCCGTAGTAGCTTACGATACCTTCAGATGCGACGTTACAAGTGCCTGCATCACGCTGTGCATCAGTACATTGGTTGGTAATACCTTCACCGTTGATAATAATACCGCCCCAATCCGCAAAACGTGGGCCGTTACCAACCACGTCAAAACGTGTAAACGCATTTGCAGAGGTGAAAGTTACCGGCTTATCGAACGTACCAATTGCATTTAATTTTGCGCCACGAGCAACACGAATGATGGCTTCACCGCTAGTGAATGCCAACGTTGCACCTGGCTCAACAGTCATTACTGGGCCATCTTGGTTAATAGTGCATGAGGTGGTGGTGTCACAATCTTTACCAATCAATAATGCGCCATCAAATACGTGCACACCGCCATCTGGCAATTCAGCGAAAGTAATATTTTCGGTAATTTCAATGTTACGGCTCGCAAACTCAAGGTTGTATTCGCAATCGCGACCATCAAATGCACCTTGAACACCGTTATAAGTTGCACAAAGGTTATCGTTGCCAGTGCCATCGGTATCGCCACCTGAGCCATTATTTACAACGCTGTTGTCATTCACTGTTGGGGTAATTTCGATATCGCCACCACAACCGGCCAATGCCAATGCTGAAGCAACCGCGGTAACTTGGAAAAGAGTTTGCAATTTCATTGTGTTCTCCTGGAAAGGAACGAATGTAAGTAATTAAACGACGCAGGCAGATTAGTGAGATGGCATGACAAATTTGTGACAAATTCGTTTTGTCATGAAAGATTCATTGAACCGAAACAGAACTGTCACGGTAAAAATAAAGAAAGAAACACAATGTTTTGTTTAAGAATGTGGAGCACCAACACCGCGAGTGCTACATTGATAACGAGCAGTAAATAAAATGAGGTAATTATAACGTGCGCTATTTCATTGCTATTGCGGTTGCCATATTGGCCCTGTTGCTGTGGTTTGCACCGGCCGATTCTCAAATACGCCTCATTACGTTAAGCAAGTCCGACCTTGGTTGGACAGTCACGTACCAGCTTAACGAGCCGGTAACGCAATTAGAATTTGTGCGCTCACCCAATGAATCACGCGCTGCTCGCTGGCAACCATTAACCGAGAATATCGAAATTGCTTGGCGTAACGGCTCTGAAGTTATCCGTAGTAAAAATGGCGAAGCGTTTTCAGAAGCTGCCTTCATTCTTGATGCAACCTACACCACCCTACCCAAAGATTATGCGCCGTTTTCACCCTTTAGTGACGGTGGCATGCTCATTCATACTGCACGCTTTTTTGCATGCGCAGATCAGTGCGGTGCTGCCCATCATGAGTGGCCGATGGCGGTTAACTTAACCACCGACGACTATTTGTTGGTTGACGGGCAATTGCTTCTTGATTTCCATGAATGGCTCGATAGAGACAGCGGCCGTGCCATTTATATCGGCTCACAACCACCGGAAACCTTTTCTGCACTTGTCGCAATTATCGATCCTGCACTGCCATCTTCATTGCGCCAGGATATGATCACCGAGTTACCGATGATCATGAGTTACTACACCAAACAACTGGGTGCGCTCTCGCAAACGCCAACCTTGTTTGCGTCATATAGTGATTTTGACGGCGATTATTACGGGCACCAAGGCGGTGTTCTGCCGCATCAGGTATTTATGCACTGGTATGGCGAGCAAGCCCTGAAAAATGTCGATGAGCAGAATACGCTTTGGTTCTTTGCCCATGAGATTGCACATTTGTTTCAAGGTGCGGGGTTAAAGTATTCCAATTCAGATGAAGCCTGGATTCATGAGGGCGCAGCTGAGTTAATGTCGTATCTTTATTCCGATACGAAGCTCGCAAGAAGCAATCAACTGGTTCAAGATGCCGTGCGCAAAGCACAAACAGAATGCGTTGCGTCATGGCCTGCAAGTGAACCATTTATTAATGTCGGTCGGGTAAATTTTAAAGCGCATTACAGTTGTGGCTTGGTCGCGAACGCTGACCTTCATGCGCAATTGCAAGCCAATGGTGTTGGCTCTGGTATTTTTGCACTATGGGAAGCCTACTCAACCATGGTAAGCGACGGTGAACCAGCTAACTCAGAGACTTATTTTGCGGCATTCGAGCAACTCACCGGCTACGCCTCAATGTCGCTTCGGCAATTGATTGATCGGCCAGTATCTGCTTCTATAGCTCCCTAAATTAAAATTACTCAGGAATTTCATATGAAACCGCAGCGAATATTTATCACTGGCGGCGCCAGCGGCCTTGGTTTTGCTCTTGCACAAATTTGTGCCAAGGGTGGTTGGCGTGTTTGTATTGGTGACCGTGATATTGAGCGCGGTGAAGCGGTCATTGGCAGCCTGCAGAAATTTCAGCATCAAGCCATGTTCATGCCTTGCGATGTCACCCGTGTGAGCGATCTTGAACAAGTGGCTAAAAAGCTCGAAGAAGAATGGGGTGGTGTTGATGTGGTAGTAAACAATGCGGGCGTGGCGCAAGTTGGTCAACTGACTCAAACCACATTGAATGACTGGCAGTGGATCATTGATATCAACCTCTTAGGCGTGGTGCGCGGTTGTAAGGTATTCACCCCAATGTTCAAGCGTCAGGGGCATGGTCACTTTGTTAACGTGGCATCAATGGCTGGGCTACTTGATGTGCCGAATATGAGTTCTTATAACGCGACCAAAGCAGCCGTTGTTAGCCTATCTGAAACACTGCAGAACGAGCTCAAAAAAGACAATATTCATGTCACCGTAGTATGCCCAAGTTTCTTCAAAACCAATTTGGGTCAGGGCATGCGTACCTCGATTGATGGTATGGAACAAAAGCTCGACAAGCTCATGCGCTCAAGCAAATTAAACGCCGTTGATATTGCACGCATGATTATGAAAGCCGTAGAAAAGAAGAAAACCCACGTACTGCCGCATCGCCAAGGCCGAATGGCGTGGTACATGAAGCGATTTTTACCACGCAGTTGGTACCAAAAATTGCTCTATTCACGTATGAAATAGTCAACACATCGGTTTTTATATAACGCCCTCAGCCTGAGGGCGTATTTGTTTAAATTTCATTCAAAACACCTTAAGTCACGCCCTGCTTCGCTAAATAGAACCGTTTAACTTTATTCTACATTCACAAAGTGAATGCCTGCAATGCACTTCATTCATTTGTTGTATTCAATCAATTCAGTCTAGCCTAGAGTTCGTTAACACACGAACAACAACTGGATGAAATATGAACGGACTAAAACTCCCAAAACTTGAGCAGCCAGCAGCAGGTTTGATTGACCAAAACTGCCAACAGTTTTTGGTCGACTTGGTACGACACTTCCGCCCTAAGCTCCAACAACTATTAGTGAACAGGCAACAACGGCAGCAGCAAATAGATAACGGTGCGTTGCCCGATTTTGCTCCGGAAACAAAATCGATTCGTGATAGCGAGTGGCAAGTAGCGCCGTTGCCAAAAGATTTAACCAAACGCCGTTTAGAAATTACCGGCCCAGTTGACCGCAAGATGGTGATCAATGCGCTGAACGCGAATGTTGATTGTTACATGGCTGACTTCGAAGATTCTCAATCGCCGACATGGGAAGGCGTCATTCAAGGCCAGATCAATTTGTTCGATGCCAATTCTGGGCAAATGACCTACACCGACCCTACATCGAATAAGCGATATCAACTCAATGAAAACCCAGCCCTGCTAATTGCTCGTGTTCGTGGCTTGCACCTTCCTGAAAAGCACGTTGTTATTGATAATGAGGTGATTCCGGGCTGCTTATTTGATTTTGCGCTGTATTTCTATCTTAACTATCAGCAACGTGTCGCTCGTGGCACCGGCGTCTATTACTACCTACCGAAGCTCGAGCACAGCAGCGAAGCACAATGGTGGGCTGACGTCTTTACCTTCACCGAAGACTACTTTCAGCAATCACGCGGCACCATTCGTGCAACGGTGTTAATAGAAACCCTACCCGCCGTGTTCCAAATGGACGAGATTTTATACGCCATGCGTGAGCACATTGTGGCGCTAAACTGTGGCCGCTGGGATTACATTTTTAGCTACATCAAAACGTTGAAAAACCATCCTGATCGGGTGCTTCCTGACCGACAGGTCGTCACCATGAACCAGCCATTCTTAAATGCCTACTCACGGTTGTTGGTAAAAACGTGCCACAAGCGCGGCGCGCTAGCGATGGGTGGTATGGCTGCGTTTATCCCGAGCAAAGATCCAGCCGAAAACGCCACCATTCTCGCCAAAGTTAAAGCGGACAAAGAACTCGAACGCAACAATGGTCACGACGGTACCTGGATTGCGCATCCGGGGCTTGCCGACACCGTCCGCGAGGTATTCGTTGCTGGGCTTGAGGGCGATAACCAATTACATGTATTGCGCGAGAACGATGCGCCAATAGTCGCTGCCGATCTGCTCGAACCGAGCTCCGGCGAACGTACTGAAGCGGGCATGCGCACCAATATTCGTGTGGCACTGCAGTACATCGCCGCTTGGATATCGGGGAAAGGCTGTGTGCCCATTTACGGCCTTATGGAAGACGCCGCCACCGCTGAAATTTCACGCACCTCCATTTGGCAGTGGATTAAGCACGGTAAAACCCTCGATAACGGTGAGGTCGTGACCAAAGACCTATTCCGCAGCTACTTGCAACAAGAGGCCCGTGTTGTTCGCGACGAAGTGGGCGAACAGCGTTGGGAAGCGGAGAATTTTTCTAAAGCTATGCAGCTGCTAGAAGACATCACCACCGCTGATGACCTGGTCGAGTTTCTTACCCTGCCAGGCTACGAACTTATTCAATAATAATTCCATAACTTAACAGGACAACAACCATGACAACCATTCCATTACACCAAGCAGAAGCCGCCAAACAGCTTGAACAAGATTGGCAACAGAACCCACGCTGGACTGGCGTTGAGCGTACTTATTCCGCACTCGATGTGGTGCGTCTACGCGGTAGCGTTCAACCTGAATGTACTTACGCCCAAAATGGTGCGGCAAAATTGTGGCGCTTAGTCAACGGTGCGGCGCAAGAGAAATTCGGCAAAGACTATGTGAATGCGCTCGGTGCGCTCACGGGTGGTCAAGCGGTGCAACAGGTTAAAGCGGGTCTACAAGCAATTTACCTGTCGGGCTGGCAAGTCGCCGCTGATAACAATACCTCGTTGAGCATGTATCCCGATCAGTCATTGTATCCGGTAGATTCAGTGCCAACGGTCGTCGAGCGTATCAACAACAGCTTTGCGCGCGCTGACCAAATTCAATGGTCGAAAGGTATCGGCCCTGAGCAAGAAGGCTATGTGGATTATTTCGCGCCGATTGTTGCCGATGCTGAAGCGGGCTTTGGCGGCGTGCTAAATGCCTACGAACTGATGCAAGCGATGATTCGCGCTGGCGCCGCTGGTGTGCATTTTGAAGATCAGCTAGCTTCGGTGAAAAAATGCGGTCACATGGGCGGTAAAGTATTAGTACCAACCCAAGAAGCCGTGCAGAAATTAATTGCTGCGCGTTTAGCTGCTGACGTTGCCGGTGTACCAACACTGATTCTCGCCCGTACCGATGCCAATGCCGCCGACTTGCTCACTTCTGATGTCGATCCGAACGACCTCCCATTCTGCACGGGTGAGCGCACCGCCGAAGGCTTTTACCGTGTCAACGCCGGTATCGATCAGGCAATTTCGCGTGGTTTAGCGTATGCGCCATATGCCGACTTACTCTGGTGTGAAACCGCCAAGCCCGATTTAGACGAAGCGCGTAAGTTTGCCGAGGCCATTCACGCACAGTATCCAGGTAAGTTACTGGCGTACAACTGCTCGCCAAGTTTTAACTGGAAGCGCAATCTTGATGATGCCACCATTGCCAAGTTCCAGCGTGAACTCGCAGCCATGGGCTACAAGTTCCAGTTCATCACCTTGGCAGGCGTGCATAACATGTGGTACCACATGTTTGAATTAGCGCATGACTACGCACG